>JAFZXN010000017.1 GCA_017616695.1 Clostridia bacterium
CAAATCAAAATGCAGACCGAAGAATTGTTCAAGGCATTTGCCGACAGATCGCGGGTGAAGATAATCTCGTCGCTTATGACGGGGCCGAAGTTTGTCGAGCAGTTGTCGCAAGAACTTAATATCGGTGCGTCGACGGTCAGTTTTCATTTAAAGAAACTGCAGGCGGCGGGCGTAGTGTCAACGAAAAAGGAACAGTATTATCAGGTTTACTTTATCGATAAGGAGCTGATGAACAAGTCCTTTTCCGAGGTTTTGTCGTGCAACGAAACGCCCGCGACCGACGACGCTTTTTATAAAAGCGTTCTTGACGAATGGTTTATCGGCGGCAGGGCGGAAAAATTGCCCGTTCAGATCAAAAAGCGCGAGGTCATTTATCGCGAGATACTCAAAAAGCTCAAAAAGGGTAAAAGTTACACTCACGGCGAAATAAGCGTTATGATAGCCGACAGCGTGGAAGACTTTATGACCGCGAAAAAGGAAATGTTTTCGCTCGGGCTTTTAAAAGAGGTCGGCGGTAAAGTCGTACTTTCGGAGGGCGGCGGATAAAATTTTAAACGCGGCCCGACAAATCATTAAGGTTAAAAAAATATTTTCATATGAACTTTGCGTAAAGGCCGTTGCCGATATGCAAAAAATCGGGCGAAAAGCAGCGCCCGAAAAAAGGAGACAATATGGTGGCAAAAAAATACACATCCGAAAACATCAAAATACTCGAAGGTCTCGAAGCGGTGAGGATACGCCCCGGTATGTATATCGGTACGACCAGCGTAAAAGGGCTTCACCATATCCTGTGGGAGATAGTCGATAACGCCGTGGACGAGGCGGCAAACGGCTTTGCGGACGAGATAACCGTCATTTTATACCCCGACGGCAGCGCGTCGGTCGAAGATAACGGCAGAGGTATCCCTACCGATCTTCACCCCGTGGCGAAGGTGTCGGGCGTTGAAGTCGTCTTTACGCAGCTCCATGCGGGCGGCAAATTCGACGACGGCAATTATCAGTATTCGGGCGGGCTCCACGGCGTGGGCGCATCGGTCACGAACGCGCTTTCCGAATGGCTCAAAGTCGAAGTCTATAACGGCACGATATTCCGTATGGAGTTCAACAGCTGGGTGGACAAGAACGGTAAGATACACGCAGGCGTTCCCAAAGCCCCGCTTTTAAATACGGGCGTTAAGACGACCAAGCACGGCTCGTTCATACGCTTTAAGCCCGACGCAACTATGTTCGAGACGGTGGAATTTAACGACGAGACCATTTCGAAACGCTTGAAAGAACTTGCGTTTTTGAATAAAAACATAAAGATAAACTTCATCGATAAGCGCGGCGGCGAGATAAAGGAAAAGACCTTCCGCTACGAAGGCGGCATTATCGACTACGCGAAATACCTTAACGAAGGTAAGAACGTCGCTTACCCCGAACCGCTGTACGTTCAGGCGGAAAAGAACGGCATAAAAGTCGAGTTCGCCATTCAGCATACGGACAGCTACGTCGAAAGCGTGTTCTCGTTCGTCAACAATATCCCTACGGGCGAAGGCGGTATGCACGAGGTCGGTTTCAAGTCGGGGCTTACAAAGGTGTTGAACGACTACGCGCGCTCGCGCAACCTTATCAAAGATAAAGCGGCCAACCTTCTCGGCGAGGACTTCCGCGAAGGGCTTACGGCTATCATTTCCGTAAGAATGAAGAACGCGCAGTTCGAAGGTCAGACCAAGACCAAACTCGGCACGCCAGAAGTTCGTCCCGCCGTCGAAAGCGTTACCGTAGACGGGCTGGATATGCTTATCCGCAGTAAAAAATATTACGCCGTCTTCGATATAATCATTCAGAAAGGACTTGCCGCCGCAAACGTCAGGAACGCCGCCAAAAACGCAAAGGCGCTTGCTCGTGCCAAAAACGGCGCCGAAAGCGCGAAACTCGTCGGCAAACTTTCGGACTGCTCTTCGAGAAAAGCGCAGTTGAACGAGGTCTTCATAGTCGAAGGCGACTCGGCGGGCGGCAGCGCCAAGCAAGGACGAGACAGACAGCATCAGGCTATTCTTCCTTTGAGAGGTAAACCGTTAAACAGCGAGAAAAAGCGTATGGAAGAAGTCCTCAAAAACGAGGAGATACGTTCCATTATAACCGCGCTCGGCACGGGCATAGGCAACGACTTCAAAATGGAAGACCTTCGGTACGATAAAGTCATAATCCTTTCCGACGCCGACCAGGACGGCGCGCATATAAGGGCGATACTGTTGACCTTCTTCTTCAGATATATGCGGCCGCTCATTCAGGAAGGCCACGTCTATATCGGTATGCCGCCGCTTTATAAAGTATCCAGAAAGGACGTGGTCGAGTACGCTTACGACGATAAAGAACTTAAAAAGAAGATCGATATCGTCGGAAGAGGCTATTCGCTGCAACGCTATAAAGGTCTTGGCGAAATGAACCCGTCTCAGCTGTGGGAAACGACGATGAACCCCAAAACCCGTATGCTTATGCGCGTAACGCTCGAAGACGCGACCGAGGCGGAAAGGCTTATAACCATACTTATGGGCGACGGGTTAGAGGAAAGAAAACTGTACATACAAACGCACGCGGACTTCAACAAAGTCGACGACTTCGAAGCAAGGCGTAACGATTAATTTATAAAAAAGTCGGGCTATAACTTCGTTATCGCACAAAAATCAACGAAAAACAAGGTCGTATCCGACTACGGGAGATATTATGGAAGTAATCAATAAAGAAGCCGTTATCAATAATAATTTAGAGGACGTATTGCATCAGTCGATGATGCCTTACGCCGAGTACGTCATTCTCGACAGGGCTTTGCCGCGCGTGGAAGACGGGCTCAAACCCGTACAAAGAAGGATCATCTATTCTATGTACGAGCAGGGAATGTTCCCCGACAAAGGGTATAAAAAGAGCGCGAGGGTGGTAGGCGATTGCCTTGCAAAATATCACCCGCACGGCGATACGTCCGTTTACGACGCCATGGTAAGGCTCGCACAGCCTTACAATATGCGTATGTGTTTGGTCGACGGGCAAGGAAACTTCGGTTCGATCGACGGCGATCCGCCCGCGGCTATGCGTTACACCGAAGTTAAAATGCAGGCGCTGGCGTTGGAGCTTGTTAAGGACATCGAAAAGGACACCGTTCACTGGTCGCCCAACTTCGACGACTCGCAAAAAGAGCCGGACACCGTGCCGTCGAGATTTCCCAATCTTCTCGTCAACGGGGCGACGGGTATCGCCGTCGGGCTTGCGACCAATATCCCGACGCATAACCTCGGCGAAGTCATCGACGGCGCCGTGGCGTATATCCGCAACCCGAAAATAAAAATAGACGAGCTGATGAAGATAATCCCCGGACCGGATTTTCCGACGGGCGGTTACATAATTTCAAACGGCGAGATCAAAAAGGCTTACGAGACGGGCAAGGGTAAAATTCTTATCCGCGCCAAGTTGCACGTCGAGACCGAAGGCGAAAAGAAAAATATCGTAATTACCGAGATACCTTACGGCGTGAACAAAGCCAAACTGCTGTCCAAAATAGACGCGCTGTGCGAGGAAAAGAAGGACGTTTTTGCTGGCATAGCTTCGATAAACGACGAGTCGGACAGAAACGGTATGCGCGCCGTCATCAAATTGAAAAAAGACGCGTCCGTCAAGAAAATACTCGACAATCTGTATAAATACAGCGACCTGCAGGTGTCTTTCGGCATAAATACGGTAGTTATTGCCGAAGGCAAGCCGCAACAGTTAGGGCTTATAGATATCCTTCGCCACTACACCGAATATCAGCGCAATATAATCGTCCGCCGCACAAAATACGATCTCGATAAGGCAAAAGAGCGCGCGCATATTTTGGAAGGGCTCATCATTGCCGTCACCAACATCGACGAAGTTATCAAAATAATCAAGAACTCGCCCGATACGCCTACCGCGCGGCAGAACCTTCGCACCAGATTCGAGCTTTCCGAAAAGCAAGCCAACGCCATTTTGGACTTGCGACTTGCAAGGATAACAAAGCTCGAAGTCAAAAACCTGAAAGAAGAGCTCGCTGCGCTCAAAGAGCTTATCAAAGAGTACGAATCCATTTTGGACAGCAAGAAAAAACAGCTGCACGTCGTCGAAACGGAAATGCTCCAGATAAAGAAAAAGTTCAAAGACGACAGACGCAGCCGCATCGTCGAGACAGCGGAAGAAATAGATCTCGTTAAAGAAGAAGAGAAAAAGACGACGGAAACTTACGTCGTAGGCGTAAACGTCAAGGGAAGAGTAAGAAAACTTTCGCTCGGTCAGTATAAGCGCATAATCGACGACGAAGAACCTATCGAACGCGACGTTTTCGTTTCGACAGTCAAGATAACTTCGGATAAGCTCGTGTACGCATTCACCAATAAGGGTAATTGCTACAAGATGGACGTTGAGCTTTTGCCCGATTCCAAAGGCTCGCTTATGGAAGGCGTCAAGTTCGCGGATCTGTTCAAAAATGCCGAAAAGGGCGAAGTCCCCGTCACCTTGTTCGCGGTCAAAGGGATAGAAGTTCCGCAAGGCAAACTCATCTTCTTCACCCGTCAGGGTATGATAAAACTGACCGATTGGCAGGAATACACCGTTCAAAAGTCCGTCTATCAGGCGATAAAACTCAAAGACGGCGACGAGCTTATGTCCGTCGAAGAGTATAAAAAAGACGAAGACCTCTTTTTCGTGACCAAGTTCGGTATGTGTCTTAAAGCCGAAAACGAAGTGCCCGAACAGGGTAGAGTCGCCGGCGGCGTAAAGGGTATCGCGCTCGACGGTAAGGATGAAGTGGTCCTCGCAACTTTCGTAAACGACAATTCGGTCGCTATGCTCGCTTCCACCTTCGGAACGTTCAAGAAAGTCAAGCTCGGCGCTATTGCCACTATCGGCAGAGCGAGAAAGGGCGTTAAGATATTCGAGCTCGGCGACGCCAAGTTCGGCGAAATGGTGCTTGCTTGCACTATTCTCGACGGCACCGTCGTAAAGATAAAGATAAACGACCGTTTCGGTACCGAATATTATTCGACCGACGCCAACGTCGAGACCGACCAAAGGACTACGAAAGGCAAATATCTTAAGAACGTCGGCAACTGCCAGCCGCTTACGGTGCTGTTTTCTAAAGGCGCAAAACGTCAATAAAGTTCAATAAGCATACTTTCGGCGATTGTTATCCCCGAAAGCAACAACTTTGTGCTATACACATCTTTTCAACCTCCTTAAAAACCCTGCGTACGTGGGCGAAAGTTTGCGTACGCGGGGTTTTTTGTTAATTAACGCTTTTTGTTTGCGGTTGCAAACAAAAAGTCGATTTAACGTATTAAATTTTTTTTGGTAATTTCTTGACAAAAGTTGTTATCGGTGCTAAAATAAAGTCGACTTTATAAATGCACCATTTTTTCGGGAGGCGGTTATGGAATATATAAAACGGGATCTTGAACGTAAGTTTTTGCACATGAGTGCGGCTTTCAAAGCGGTGATGGTCGTAGGCGCAAGGCAAGTGGGCAAGTCCACAATGCTGAAACACCTTGCTTCAGGTCAGAACAGGACTTACGTGACGATGGACGATACGCAGCTACGCATTTTCGCACAGACCGATCCTAAGCTCTTTTTGCAAACTTACCGACCGCCGATACTCATTGACGAAGTGCAAAAAGCGCCGGAACTTTTTGAGGAGATCAAGATACTATGCGACGAAAGCGACGAACGCGGTCAGTTCTGGCTTACGGGCTCTCAAAGCAGGAAACTCGTTAAAAAAGCGGGCGACTCTCTCGCCGGGCGACTTTGTATCTTAAAAATGTACAGTTTGTCCGCAAGGGAAAAACTCGGCTTCGATCCTGAAGGCGAGCTTGATTTTTCTCTTAAGTGCCTGACGGAACGCAAAAAGCGATCCGGTCGGAATAACGTAGTTGACACCTTTGAAAATATCTGGCGCGGCGGGCTCCCCGACGTGCAGAAAAAAGACGAGGAACAGCTTAGCGAATATTTTAATTCGTATATCGAAACGTATCTGATGCGCGACGTGGTCGATGATTACGGAATTACCGACACTGAAGGATTCAGAAAGTTTTTGCGCGCCTGCGCCGCTTTTGCCGGTCAGCTTGTAAACTATAACGATCTCGGTGCGTCCGCAGGCGTATCGGGCGTTACGGCAAAAGACTGGGTTAAGGTCTTACAGTCGATGGGCATAATCTTTCTTCTCGAACCGTATGCCTCCAACGAATTGAAACGCCTGATAAAAACGCCCAAGCTGTATTTTTGCGATACGGGCTTTTGTGCGTATCTGTCTTCCTGGACGACGCGGGACGTTTTGATGAACGGAGCGGCGAGCGGACATTATTACGAAAATTACGTGATTGCCGAGTTGCTCCGTCATTACGCATACGGAAAAAACAAAGTCAATCTGAATTTCTACCGTGACAACAAGATGAAAGAGATCGACTTGATAATCGAAGAAAACGGAGTTCTCCATCCTGTGGAGATAAAAAAATCAAGTGCGCCCGATAAAAGCGCGATCAAATCCTTTTCGGTATTAAAAAGCGGTGAACGCACCGTCGGGAGCGGCGCCGTGATATGTATGTCGGACGTCGTGATCCCGCTTGATGAAAACAACCTGATAGTTCCGTCGAACGTGATCTGACCGGTGCTTTTTGCTCGGCAACTTTAATATATCCGCGACTTTAAATATAGAGTTACGGCTGAATTTTCCACGACAGTAAAATGTAAATACAGCGTAAAAGTCGGGCTATAAGTTGATTATCGGTGCTTTTTTAACAGAGTGCAGCGCCGACGGACAAGATATTGATTGCGGATATTCGTAAACGCGGCAAAAAAAACGTCGGGAGCCGAATGTTCGGTTCCCGACGTTTAACGTATTACAGGTCGTTGTATTTTTCTTTGAATTGTTTAACGAAGTCGTCTATCGGTAGCTTTGCGGCGACGGCGTTTTCGGGTGCGTCGGTAAACTCTTTTGCGACGGGTTTTCCCGTAGCGGCCGAGGCGACCAACTTCGACAGACCTTCCGTCAAAGCTATCTCGCCGTTTACGACGGCGACTTTAACGGGTTTGATCTTTTCTCCCGCCAAAAGCATTTTTGCCTTTTCGTAAGATTTTTTCATCTCGAACTTAGGCTGTTTTGCAAGGAGCAACGGACTACCGCTAAGTTCGTGTTCGACTATCGCGTGGACGATGGAAAGCGTTTTATCAAGGTCGTCGTTTGCGATAACGTAATCGTAATTGACGGCGCAGCGCTGTTCCATTTCGTAGCGTTCGAGCCTTAACTTTATCTGCTTTTCGCCGCGGTCCGTAAGCCTTTCACGTAAGATCTTTTTCGAGCCGACTTTCAAAAAGACGGTAACGATTTTTATGTCCGCGGAGACGGCGTTGACAAAGTTGGGCGTGCCTAAAACGTCGATATCTTTAACGAGTATCTTACCCGACTTTCTGGCGTTGGCAAGCAAAAGCTTTGAAGTCCCGTAGTAATTGCTGTGAACGAATTGATATTCGTACAGCTCGTTTTCCTTGATCTTTTGCTCGAACTGCTCGTTATTCAAAAAGCAGTAAGGGTGGCCTTCCGTTTCGTTTGGACGCGGCGCGCGCGTGGTGTAGGTGGGCATAATGGCGAATTTATCGGTCTTTAAAAGATGTTCGATGACCGTATTTTTGCCTGCGCCCGAGGCACCGGATAAAACTATCAGCATAAACTCCACATATTTCCCGCCGCTTTTTTGTGGCGGTTTTTTAGGTCGATTTTTATAATTATAACACGATTTTTTCTATTTATCAATCAAAGGCAGGCAAATTATTTAAATAAAGGCGTTTTTGTAAAGTTTTTCGCTTTCTTTATCAAAAAGGCGCGTTGAAAGCGCGTGGCGATACGCAATAATCTTTCAACGAGCTTAAATTAAGTTGACATTTTACCGTCTATTTAATAAAATATATACGTTAATATAATATCTTTGGCAAAAGGAGCTTTTAACTATGCATTGGGCAGATAAGATCGCGGAAGAAATAATCGCCGCAAAACCCGATAAAAACGAATACGTCTGCGCTTCGGGCATCAGCCCGTCGGGCGCGGTGCATATCGGCAATTTCAGGGAGATAGCCACCAGTTATTTCGTGGTAAGGGCGCTTGAAAAACGCGGCAAAAAGGCGCGTCTGCTTTTCTCGTGGGACGAGTTCGACCGTTTGAGAAAAGTTCCCAAAAACGTTGCCGCCGTCACCGACGATTTCGATAAATATATCGGTATGCCTTACGCGCTCATTCCCGATCCTTACGGCAAGTGCGCGTCTTACGCCGACTACAACGAAAAGCAGTTCGAAGCTTCGCTCGACGAAATGGATATCCACCCCGATACCCGTTATCAGGCAAAGGAATATCTTTCCGGAAGATATACGGATATGATAATCCTTTCTTTAAAGCGCCGCCGCGAGATATACGATATCTTGATGAAATACAAAACGCAGGACTCCGACGAGGGCGACCGTAACAACTATTACCCCGTCAACGTCTATTGCGATAAATGCGGTAAAGACACCACCGAAGTCGTCTCCGTTTCCGACGACTGCGAAGAGCTGACCTTCCGCTGTAAATGCTGCGGACAGGAAAAGACGGTCAGATTGAGAGATTATACTTCCGTCAAACTCGTCTGGAAGGTCGATTGGCCTATGCGTTGGGGCGCTGAAGGCGTCGACTTCGAGCCGGGCGGAAGGGATCACGCCGCCGAAAACGGCAGTTACGTCGTCGCGTGCGACATCGCCAAAAATATATTCGGCATCGAGCCGCCCATTTTCTACGGGTACGAGTGGCTCTCGATAGCGGGTCTCGGCGATATGCACTCATCTACCGGCAACAATATCACCCCGGGCGCCGTTTTGAAGGTCTACGAACCCGAAATGGTCAGGTGGCTGTTTGCAAAATACGCCCCCGAAGCGCCGTTTTCTTTCAACTTCGACGATACAATCATTCGTCATTACGGCGAGTTCGACAAAGGACTCGAGGCCTATAAAAACGGCACCGCCGACGAGTTCAACCAAGCGGTTTACGAGCTTTGTCTATTGAAAGGAAAAGACACGCGCACCAAAGTTCCGTTCGGAGTTCTGGCATCCGTCGCGCCCATCGTCGACTTTAAGCCCGACCTCGTTAAAAAGGTCCTCAATAAGATAGACGTCGAATTTAACAAAGAAGACGAAGAAAGGCTCGAGCGCGTCAAAGAGTGGATAACCGTGCATCAGCCGTCGAAAATGTTCAAGCTCTTAAAGGAAAAGAACGCGGATTATTACGAAACTTTAAACGACGAGCAGAGATCGGCCGTCAAGGCATTACACGACTACCTTGCCAATACCGACGGCGTAAAGGAAAAGGACGTTCAATCGTTCATATATTCCGTTATCAACGACGAGACGCTTTCCAAAAAAGAGAATATGGCGCGTCAGCAAAGCTTTTTCAAAGTGTTCTATAATCTGTTGTTCGGGCTCGACGCGGGGCCGAGATTGTATTTGTATCTCGCCGCGGCGGATAAAAACGACTACTTAAAGCTCCTCGATTGAAATTTTCGCGTTTAGTCGGCCTATAAGTCGATTAAACGCGATTTTTTGACTAAAATAATACGGAGAATATCGTAAAAAATCATGCTTGAGATAAAAGATCTTACAAAAATATATAAGACGAAGGGTGGCAATATCACCCGTGCGCTCGACGGCGTTACGCTTTCGTTCCCCGAAAAGGGAATGGTGTTTTTGCTCGGCAAATCGGGCTCGGGCAAGTCGACTTTATTAAACGTTTCGGGCGGGCTCGACTCGCCGACTTCGGGCGAAATAATCGTGCGCGGAAGATCGAGCAAGACCTTTACGGGGAGCGATTTCGACAGTTACCGCAACACGTTTATAGGGTTTATCTTTCAGGAATATAATCTTCTCAACGAGTTTACCGTAGAAGAAAACCTCTGCATCGCGCTCGAACTTCAAGGTAGGCCCGCCGACAAAAAGAAGGTGGACGAGCTTTTGGAAATGGTCGATCTCGTCGGCTACGCCAAGAGAAAGCCAAACACCCTTTCGGGCGGGCAAAAACAGCGTATAGCAATAGCACGGGCGCTTATCAAAGAGCCGAAAATAATCATGGCGGACGAGCCTTCGGGCGCTTTGGACAGCGCGACGGGCAAGCAGGTCTTCGATACTTTAAAAAAGCTCTCCGCCGAAAGGCTCGTTATCGTCGTTTCGCACGACAGGGAGTTTGCCGAGGTTTACGGCGACAGGATAATCGAGCTTAAAGACGGCAAGGTGATATCCGATATAACAAAAGAAAAAATCGCTTCGTCGACTTTGAGCGAAAACCTTTCCGTCATAGGCGAAAACGTCATTTCCGTCAAAAAAGGGAGCAGATTGACCGGCGAAGACCTAAATAAGATAAACGAATTTTTGCTTTCCGAAGAGGACGGCGTTATCTTGACGCGCGGCAGCGAAAACGTCGAAAAATACAAAAAAGATAACCGTATTTCAGACGACGACAGCACCGAGGCTTTTGCCGCTACCGATACGAAAAATATACCTTTACGCGAATACACGAAGGAAGAAAGCAAATTTTTAAAGTCGCGCCTGCCCCTTAAAAAGGCGGTGAAAATGGGCGCGTCGTCTCTTAAAGTCAAGCCTTTCAGGCTGTTTTTCACGATACTTTTATCCGTCGTGGCGTTTATGATGTTCGGCGTTTTTTCCACGCTGATGATGTACAACGAAAAGGAAGTCATAAAAAAGAGCTTTGCGTATTCCGATTACGACAATATCAACGTTGAAAAGTATTTTTACGTCCGCTACAAGCAGTATCTGGGCAACGAGGAGAAGTATTCTTACGAGGTTGTGCAATCTACCGCCATGACGAAGACTGACGTCGATAAGTTAGCCGGCGCCGTCGACGGAGCGATACCCTATCTTAAGGCCTCGAACGATTACGGCGGGCTTGGCGTTTACAATTTTTCTTCGGACAATTCCGCTCCGAAAACCCTGAACGATCTCTCGATAGCGGCTTTTGCCGTTTACGATAATGCGGGCGGCGCTTTGAAAATAAAATACGGCGGCTATCCGACTTCGGCGGGAGAGATAGCGGTGAGCGAATTTTTCGCAAAGACCATAATCAATAACGTTTTATACGAGCTTTCGGAAGACGGAACGACAGGCTCCGCATACGCCAAGATGAACAACGTTACCGACGTTATCGGCAAGCGCATAGGCGTATATTTAAGCGGTGAAAAGGTGGTCGCGACCATCGTCGGCGTGTTCGACGGCGGACGGATGCCCGCAAAGTTCGACGGTTACGATTATATCGAAAAGTCGTCCGGCTGGGATTACGAATTGCAAGCCGAATATATGGAGCATATATCCGAATCGCTCCATAAAGTCGTGTTTTTAAACGACGAATATTACCGTGAAATTTTCCGTAAGTCGGGCTATAAGCCCGAAAACGGGCAAAACGATTACGAAAAGTATTTCAAAACGGGCAGGTTTTATTATTGCGAACCGACGGGCGGTTACGAGGACGACAATTACCTTTGGCTCGATCATTACGCCGTCTACGACAGAGCGGCGGAGAACGTTCTCCCCGTGCATTTTTTCGGTGACGAAAAGACCAAGCTTTCGGGAAACAACGTTATACTGTGCTTATACAATCTTAAAGCGGGCGGCGCGCTTTCTTCGGAAAAGGTCGAAAGCTGGCGGCAAACTTATGCCGCGTTCGCCGATAAAGCGCAGACTTACGATCTTAAATCGCAAGAGTATCGCGACAAAGATAAATCGGCAAAGACCGAACGCGATTGGGAGCTTGCAAACTATTACGAGAACGTCTCCGCGGCATACGGGCTTATTGCGGACGCTCCGATAAATTCCGATTCGCTTTCGAGGATCAACAGCGCTTTTTACGCGTACTCGAAATACGTTTCCGTGGACGAAGAGGTCGCTGCCGATCTTATTGCCGCTCTTAAAGACTATTATCTCAACTACTGCCAAGCGGATAAGCTTTCTTTCGAGGTCACGTCGGATTACGGAGATACAAAAACCATAAACGTCGTCGGTTTTTATATCGATCCGTCGACGTATAACTGTAATTACGCGACGGGCGTCTACGTTTCCGAAGAGGCCTATCGGTATTTTTACGACTTTGAAGACGCGTGGCGTAACGTCACCGAGACCAACTATACCGTCGAGCAGGCGGACGTTTATTATAGCGGCGTATTCGTTCCGTACGGTGAGAACGAAAAGGGAAATATCGACAAGGTACTTGCCGTGACGGGCTCTCGCTCCGCGGACGACTCGTTCTATAATATCAACAACACCCTGTATTCGAGGGTTTCGGGCATAAGCATAGTCGTCGTCACGATGAGCAAAGTGTTTTTGTATATCGGGATAGCCATGGCGGCGTTCGCGGCGCTGTTACTGTTTAACTTTATCAGCGTGTCGATAAACTCCAAGATGCACGAGATAGGCGTTCTTCGCGCAGTCGGCGCAAGAGGGCAGGACGTGTTCAAGATATTCTTCTCGGAATCCTTCATAATCTGCGCCGTGTGCATAATATTGTCCGTTTTCGGAACGCTCGGCGTAGTGGCGTCCGTCAACTCGGCGCTTACCGAGGCTTTATCGTTCAGCATACAGTTGTTCGTATTCGGCGCGTTGCCGCTCGCGCTTGTGGTCGGCGTGGCGCTTTTGGTGGCGTTTTTGGGAACTTTCCTGCCCGTTTTGAAGATAGCGAGGAAAAAGCCCGTCGATTCGATGAAAGGCTGACATATTTGCTTTTAGCCGATTTTTCGGCGCGGCGAATATAATGATATCGTAACGAAAAGCAAAAAGCGGATATATCGAGATATGAAAGTTACGCGATACGATTTAAATAAAGGCGCGGGGCTGACCTTCGCCGTCATGACCGATCTGCACGACGCGCCGACGGAGCGGATTTTTGAAAAATTGTCGGCGTTATCCTGCGACGCGATACTGATAGCGGGCGACTTCGTGCATAAAAAAAGCCTTAAAAATTCTCCGAACGCTTTAAAGCTGTTAAGGGCTTGCCCGAAAATAGCGCCGACTTTTATTTCCTTCGGCAATCACGAGAGAAATCTCGTCGCCGACGACGAAAGGCTCATAAGGGAAACAGGCGTTACCGTCCTCGACGACTCGCACGTTCTTTTTAAGGGTATATATATCGGCGGGTTTACTTCTTTTTATATGGAAGACAGCGCCGTAAAACTCGGCGACGAGTCGGCGGGTAAAACCAAATACCGTCTTTTTAAAAGAATGAAGATGCCGTCAAAAAGTTGCGGGCTCACCGAATACGAGGAAAGAACGTTTAAGTGGCTTGGCGATTTTGAAAAGCTTGACGGCGTAAAGATACTGATGTGCCACCACCCCGAATACTATCCCGCGTATTTAAAAGGCAAAAACTTCGGCGTTATCGTTTCGGGGCACGCGCACGGCGGGCAG
>JAFZXN010000018.1 GCA_017616695.1 Clostridia bacterium
ATATAATGAAAAGAAGAACTGTCGGGAATTGTCTTTAATATCAGACGTTCCAGTAAACGCCGTTACCGTCGAGCGTGTAGGAGGCGGAAGAAGCAGTCGTAATGCTTCCGCTCGTTTCGCCGAGGTAGATGGCAAAGCCGTTTGAAATACCTACGGGCATTTTCACCGCCACGACGCCCGCAACGACGACGTAGCTTCCGTTTGAAAAGCTTCCCGTTTTAGTCGTACCGTAACCCGCGGTCTTATTGTATTTGGTGACTTCGTTTGTCATTCCGGTGGGGCAGATAGCAAGGACGTAGCCGCCCGAATATGTGTAACCCTGCTCGGTATCTATACACGAGTTGCCGCCCGAAGTGGAAACGACCACCGTCTTGCCGCCCGTGAATTTAATGCCCGAGTAGCTCGTTTTACTGTTGGAGTCGATACCGTCGCCGCCCGAGTAAACGTACAGATATCCGCCGGATACCGTTATCGCCGTTCCGCTTTCCGCGGTGGCGTTCACGCCGTCGTCGCTCGCTTTTATAGAGGTGTTTCCGCCGGAAATCAATATATTGTTACCTTCGAGCCCTTCGTAGCTGTTGGTTATGGAAACGATCCCGCCCGAAACGGTGAGCGTGCCGTCGGCATGTACGCCGTCGTCGTTGCTGTACAGGGTGAGCGTACCGCCCGAAACGACGATATTGCCCGTTCCGATATAGTCGTCGGTCGGATCGTCTTCGTCGCCGAGAGTGACGTCGTTATTGGTATGGATAGCGTCGTCATAAGACTTGACGTTTATCGCTCCGCCGGAAATAAGTATCTCGTTGTCCGACTTTATGCCTTTGGTGGAGTAATCGCCTTTGTCGGGGTTACCTTCTTGGAATCCGCCCGGACCGCCTGGACCTTGCTGCTGAGTAGTGTAATTGGTCCAGGAAAGGTTTGCGGTACTTCCACCGACCGATACGGCTATGGTGTCGTAACTGTCGGAAAGCGCCTTGTTTTGCGAAACGGCGGCGTAGTTATCGCTCTGACCTTGCGTTTGCGCGCTCGTGTAGACGTAGAGGATAAATCTCGAATAGCCGCTTGCCTTTGCTACGGTATGGTAGTAATAAGTCGTTCTGCCGCCACCCCACGGGCCGCCGCCACCGCCGCTCGTTACGGAAGTTAGGTACGTCGAATTTACCCATTTGTAATCGGTATCCGAATTGTAGTAGTATACGGAGTATTTGTACGCGCTCGAAGTCGACCTTATATAGTAAGTGTTTTCGGACGCGGCGGTCACTTCTTCGGAATACTGCGAGTATTTGTCGGTATAGATATCGATTACGGGCGAGGTGCCCGCCTTCGCGTCGTCGGCTATAACGACGTTGTAAGCCGCGTCGATGCCGTCGCAGGCGGCGTAGCAGGTGACGGTGCCGCCGACTATGGAAACGGTGCCCTGAACTTTTTTGACGGAGCCGTCTTCATTGTACTTTACGGCGCTGTTGGAAGTCTTTATTGCGTCGCCCTGTCTTGCGATGAGCGTTATCGTTCCGCTTTCTATCGTAACGCCGTCGTTACCTTTTAAAGCGTTGTCGATACAGCTTACCGTAAGGGTAAGGTTTTTGACGTCGAGATCGTCTTTGGTGTGTATGCCGTTATTGTTTACGGAAGTCACTTCGAGCGAGCCTTTCCCTTTTAGGTCGAGGTCGACTTTGGAGTAGATCGCAGAAGAATACGAGGACTCGTCCGAGCTTACGTCGGGGCGGCTGTCGGTGACGACGTTGGTCGTTCCTTTTTTAGCCGAAAGAGAGAACTTATCTCCCGAAAGTGCCGCTATAGGCGCGTTAACTGCACTTTCCACGTTGAGCCCCGTGAGTTCGAGCTCGAATTTATACGTTTCGCTCTCGTCCGTGTCGGCAACGATATTGCCTTTTAAAGTTCCGCTCATAGAATACACTGTGTTTTCGGTTATCTCTTTAAATAAGACGGTGTATTCGTCAACGCCCGTATAGTAAGTTACGGTGTAAGCGTTTTCCGTGCCGGAAGAATACGTTATCGTAAACGGTAGTTCTTCGGTTTCTTCGATCTCAACGGCTTCGCCGAGATCGGGCTTTTCGTAAGGCACTGCCGAAGTCTCGGAGGAAGTATTTCCCGAAGAGGTCGTATTGCCGCCGTTATCGGAATTTTGAGAAACGTTCGTTCCGTTCCCGCCGATACCGCCGTTGCCGGCAACGGAGCCTATATCGCAGGCGGTCGATAGCATCGTGACCGTCAATAAAGCCGCGGTAAGAATGATAGATAATAATTTTTTCATAATAGTTACCCCCTGTTTGATTTATGGCTCCATTATATACGGCGAATATTAAAATATCTTTAAAATTTCAAAAATCGCAAAAATTTTTTTATAAAATGAAAAAGCTTGAAATTTTTGCTTAAAAATGGTATATTTATATTGTGGTAAAAGTATGCGATAAATTGTCGTTTTATATTATATTTATTGTCGCGCACGGTAAAAGCCAAAAATAGCCCTACGGCTTTATTATACTCCGACGCGGTCGCGGCGCTTTATCTTACGACGGCATAAATTTAACGACAAGCCCCTCTATAGGTCGATTATCGGCACTTTTTGTCGAACTTTTTGTCGAATTATAAATAATATTATTATAAAAAACGGAGCTTTAAAGATGAAGAAAAATCTATGGATATCGTTCGTTATGAACGTCGTTATCGCGTTGCTCGTTTTGGCGGCGACCTTGATGGGCCTATTTGACGTTCGCTTTTCGGGGACAAAAGCGATATCCAAAGGCGCGGACATATTCAAGTTTTTTACCGTGCAGTCGAATATCCTCGCGGCATTTTCGGCGATAATTATGGCTATCTACGAGATACTGCTTTTAAAAGGCAAAATAAGTTTCGTGCCGAAATGGGCGTATCTATTTAAGCTTATCGGTACCGTCGGCGTGGCACTTACAATGTTTACCGTCTTATTCTATCTTGCGCCCATCATGCCGGACGGCTATTTTTCGGCGTTTTACGACGGAAATCTCGTCATGCACTTACTTGCGCCGCTTTTAAGTATCCTGTCGTTCGTACTCTTCGAGCATACCGGCGAAATAAGATTCCGCGAAACGCCTTTAAGCGTTTTGCATGCCTTTTTGTACGGATTTTTCTATATGGCGAACGCCTTTTCGCACGTTACGAACGGCGAGATACCTTCCGAATACAATTGGTACGGCTTTGCTGACAGTAGCGTTCCCGTTACGATTCTGGTTTCTACCGTAATGCTGTCGGTAACCTTCGGCTTGGGCGTAGCTTTATGGGCGCTCAACAAAAAGATAAAGATAAACGACGTAGCTGACGAGGCTTAAAATATATTAATATCTGACGGAGAGATAATGAAAAAAGAAAAGAAATTGTCAAAATGGGAACAACGACGTTCCGCCAAGAAAAATTTTATACCGTTCCGATTTATATTCAATATCTTGCTCATTATTATCGAAACCTTGTTGGTGTGCGCGGCGGTCATTTTTCTGACCGCGTACGTAGACGTTTTCTATTTCGTCGTGCTTATAATACAGCTGACCGTCGCGATAAGGATAATCGGCTCGGAGGACAGCCCAGAATATAAAGTCCCGTGGCTGTTTTTCGTTATGCTGCTGCCCGTCATCGGGTTTATGCTGTACTTTATGTTTTATTCGAGAAGGCTTTCCAAAACGCAGATGAGAAAGATCGACCGTTTTATCTCGGAGACCGTCCCGAAAGACGACATTTTGGAACTCAGTTTGCTTGAATCCGCAAGTACGTCCGCGCATTCGCAGGCGAACTTATTGAGAAATCTTGCGGGCGTACACGTTTACGGCGATACCGAAATAACCTATTTCGACAACGGTCAGAAATACTTCTATTCGCTTTTAAGAGAATTGAATAAAGCCGAAAAATTCATCTTTATGGAGTATTTTCTTATCGAAAAGGGCAGCTTCTGGAATTCCGTTCTGGAAGTCCTTACGAAAAAAGCGTCGTCGGGCGTGGAAGTGCGCGTAGTTTACGACGATATCGGCTGTATGAAAACGCTCCCCGGCGATTATTACGCAAAACTTAATAAGCTCGGCATCAAATGCGTTCCGTTTTTCAAGATAAAGGGGCAGGCGAACAACGAATTCAACAACAGAAGTCATCGCAAGATCACCGTTATCGACGGCAAAGTCGGCTTTACGGGCGGCGTCAACGTTGCCGACGAATATATAAACAGGACCATTCGTTTCGGGCATTGGAAGGACGTGGGGATAATGCTTACGGGCAACGCCGTGAACGAACTTACGAGGCTGTTTTTATTGGATTACAACCTTAACGACAAAAAATGCGACGACGAATTTTTCGACTACTACGTCAAAAGCCCGTCATATTCGGACGGTTGGTGCGTTCCTTTCGGCGACGGCCCGCGCCCCGTTTACGACAGGTACATCGCGGAAACGGCTATCATCAACTTGCTCGGGCAGGCTAAAAACTACGTTTATATGACCACGCCGTACCTTATTATCGACAACACGCTCGTCCAAGCCATCGAAAACGCCGCTTTAAGGGGCGTCGACGTCAGGATAATAACTCCGCATATTCCCGATAAAAAGATGGTTTTCAACATTACCCGCAGTTACTACAACAGGCTGATAAAGTCGGGTGTGAAGATCTTCGAGTACGAGCCGGGGTTCATTCACGCCAAAAACTACCTTGCCGACGGCGATACGGCAATTGTGGGAACTATCAATCTCGACTACCGCTCGCTCGTCCACCACTTCGAGAACGGGGTGTGGATGTACAAGACGAGGACGGTCGCCGATATAGAAAGAGATTTTCTGGAAACGCAGAAAAAGTCTATCCCCGTAGACGAAACGCTTATAAAACAGGATCTTTCGCAAAGATTCAAGACGGCGCTATTCAAAGTGTTTTCGCCGCTATTGTAAACCGAACGCGCCAAGCATATTTCTTTATCAATAATAAGAAAAAGACCGGAACGGAGAGTTTTCCGTTTCGGCCTTTTATCGTAAATGTAAGGCTATAAGTCGATTAACCGCCTTTTTTTGATCATTTCTTTATATAAAAAGATTGTTTGGGGCCGGTGTCGTTACACAAAAGTTCGGGGTTACGGGAATATTTAAAGAGCATTATTCCGGCGCCGTAAAGATCGCCCGAGCAACCGCCGACGTGAAAACCGAGTATTATGGAAAGAGCAAAGTATACGGTGGGCGACTCGATAAATATCATCAAAGGTATCAATATCAAAGAGAAAACGGTAAATGGGGCGAGTATGGTTACGAGCATAGGCGTTTTTTTAACGTATAATTCGGGCACGCCGCAAAACGCCGCCGACCAGGTTATGCCGAAAGTCAGTTTTCTTTTGGTGAATATCTTATAAAAAAGACCGTGAACGAGTTCGTGTAAAACTATGTAAACGAGTAAAACGACGAAAAACGGTAATAAAAGAATAAGATCCATATCCAAAAAGGAGATATTTCTTATAAGGACGGCAAGCGCGACTATAATTATTGCCACCGCGATTGCTATCACGTTGAAAACGATGCCGAATTTTACGTTTTTCGCGTCGATGACGTAATCTTCAACGTAGCCTTCGGGCAATTGATCGTAGTAGTTCATAATTTATCCTTTTAAAATCAAATTAATCGAAAAACGGGAACAAGATATCGCTCCCGTTTTTTTACATAAAATGCCGTTAAACGACTTATAGGCCGACTTTTTGCTGTAATTTCGCGTCAGCTGCCGTAATAATCGTGCAGGGTGTAATAACCGGCGGGCTTGTCTATCATAAAGTTGATTATTTCGATAGCGCCTTCGGAATAGACCGCCATATCGAGCGTTTCGTGCTTTATGGTAAGGACTTCCCTTTCACCCACGAACATTATTTCGTGATCGCCCGTGATATTTCCGCCGCGAACGCAGTGGATACATATCTCGTCGCCTTTTCTTCTCGAAGACCTGCCGATGACTATCTTTCTCTTGCCGCCGAGGGCCTCGTTGATATGTTCGGCGAGGTTCAAAGTGGTTTCACCGGGGGTGTTTATTTTTGCACTGTAATACTTTTCGATTATCTCTATATCGTACGAGCCGAGCGCTTTTGCCGCCGCAAACGAAAGTTTGAGCAATAAATTCATACCTATCGAGAGATAATTGGAAACGAATACGGGCGAAGTCTTGCCGAAAACGTGCAGATCGTCTTTCTGTTTTCTGGTAAGCCCCGCAGTACCTTCTATAAGTTTGCAGTTGTTTTCCTTGACGAATGCGAGAACTTTGTAGAGCATATCCGGGTGTGAGAAATCGACGACCACGTCAACGACCTCTTTTACCTCGTCAAAGCTCTTGTAAACGGGCACGTCGCAGTTTGCGTTGAGCGAGTTTATTTCGTCAACGCCGCAGACGACGTACATATCCGTTCTCTTCCTCGCAAGGTTGTAGATCATCATGCCCGTTTGGGAGAAGATCCCGCAAATAAGAACGTTTGTGATTTTGCTCATGCATCTACCTCTATTTTTAATTTGCAAGAATTGCCTTGCGTTATTGCCTGATTATGCGTTTTTACGTTGAAAAAGAAATTATTTTGTCGAATTTTGTCGCTTGATGATAAGCTCCAATATCTGCACGGCGTTGGTCGCCGCACCTTTTAACAAATTATCCGCCACGCACCAGAAATTCAAGGAGTTTTCTTCCGAAAAGTCTTTTCGCAATCTCCCGATATGTACTATCGCTTGCCCGTCGGCGTCCGCGGCGGTGGGGTACGAATCGCCTTCGTAATATTTTACGCCTTTCGCCGCTTTTAAAACCGCGGCTACGTCTTTTATATCGAACGGCTTTTTAAGCTTTAAGTTGACGCTTTCCGAATGGCAGTTGAAAACGGGAACTCTCACGCAGGTCGCGGTTATTTTCATATCCGGTCGGTGAAGTATCTTTCTCGTTTCGTTTATCATTTTCCATTCTTCGAGCGTGTAACCCTCGTCGGAAAACGAGTCTATCTGCGGAATGCAGTCGGAATAGATATTTTTCGGCAGTTTTTTCGACGGAATACCGAAAAACCCGTTTTTAAGGTCTTCGATACCGCCGTTACCTGCGCCCGAAACGGCCTGAAAAGTGACGTAAACGACGCGTTCCACGCCGAAAGCGTCCTCGATGGGCTTTATTGCGAGCATTGCCTGTATCGTCGAACAGTTGGGGTTTGCTATAAGCTTACGGCACGCCGTCACGTCCTCGGGGTTGACCTCGGGAACGACGAGCGGAACGTCTCCGTCCATTCTGAACGCGGCGGAATTATCTATCACGGTAGCGCCGTTTTTTATAAAAAGCTTTGCGTAAGCCCTGCTCACGTCTTTACCCGCCGAAAATAGGGCAAAGTCGGCTTTCAAACCGTTTACCGCGGCGGGCGAAAGAGGTTTTACTTCGTACGACTTGCCGTTGACGGGAATAACTGTCCCGCTGCTTTTTTCGGTGGCGAAAAGGTAAAATTCGTCTATATCAAGACCTATCCTATCTATTTCGGAAATGATTTTTCTGCCCACGAGCCCCGTGGCGCCGACGATGGCAACCTTCATAACGACCTCAACAAACGTCAACGGGACGGTATCAAAACTATATTAACACAAAAAAAGTTAAATTGTAAAGTTTTTTTGCGTATCTGCCCCGTTTTTATTTGTAATAATTTATATTTTAGTATATTATATAATTATGTTTTTATGCGCATTTATAAAAAAACGTTGCAAAACGAGCATAAACGAGAGGTAAAAAATGGCAAAAAACAAGACGGCGAAGAGATCGCCCGCTCCCGCAAAGAAGAAAGAAGGCTATTCGAAGGGCTTGACGGATATTTCCGGGCGCGACGGGTTTTACCGTAATCAGATAAACGTAGGTCGCTGGGCGTACGGCGCGGATATTTTCAGGTCAAATCTGAGTAAGATCATCGGGCTCAATCTGATGATGCTGGTGTTCGTTGCCCCGATAGCGTATTTTTTATTCGTCAGGTATTCGCAACAATTCACTCTTGCGCACAGCGCGCCGTTTGCGGGCAACGTCGGCGTAGGCTACACGCCTTTTCCCAACCTCGTTGCGCTCGAAGAGTCGATAAACCTCGACATAAATATGTATTTCTTCTTAAAACTGCCGCTTATGGCGCTGTGGCTCGGGATAGGGCTTTCCGGCGGAATGTACGTTATGCGTAATATATGCTGGGGCGAAGAAGTAAGGCTGTTTAAAGACTTCTGGCTGGGCATCAAGAGAAATATCGTTCCCGTAACGATAACCACGATACTGTTTTCCATAGTGTTTGCGTCGGCTTTTATCGCCATATCCTACGTCGATTATTCTGGCGCGACGGCGGGCGGAAAGACCTGGTATCAGATAGTTTTCAAAGTGCTTTTGATAATAGCCGCGGTGTACGTTTCGCTGTGGTTTATGACCATGCTCTCGCTTAACGTAACGTATAAAGGCGGGTATTTCAGCATGATGAGAAACGGCGTTTTGTTGACGACCGTGCTTTTGCCCGTAAATATATTCTTTGCGGCGTTCGCGCTGTTGCCGTTCGTATTCTTCTTTATCGGCAGCTCCTTCCTTTTGTTCGGCGCGATGGCGGTCATAATAATCGGCGTAAGCTTTTTTATGTTCGTCTGGACGGCGTACAGTCAGTGGGTATACGATAAATTCGTCAATATCAACGTCAAAAACACTTACGTTCCCACCGAGGCCGATATCAAGCTCAAAAAGGAAAGAGAGGCAAAAACGACTTCTGCCGCCGAAGACGAGTCTTACGACACCGTTGGCGCTCCTGCCGCTGCTCAGGTAAATTATATAAAGGTCGCAAAGCCAATTAACGACGACGTTACCGTTTCGGATCTTCCGACTAAATTTACGCTCGGCGATATCAAAAAGGTCAAGGAAAGCAAAGGCGATATGATTAAGGACGCGGAGGAATACGCCGCCGATCCGAAAGCTTATCTTAAAGCGCATAACGCCGAAGAAGAGGAGTTCGAGATACCCGAAGAGCTCGTCGGAACGGACGAGAACGTTTCCGACGCGGCGGTCAATCAGCCGCTCGAAAGACCTTTGGATAAACCCAATTCCGGCAAAAAAGGCAACAAAAAGAAATAATATACAGTTTAGCGGCGTATGCGGCGCGTTAAAAAACGCCGCGTACATTGGCGGTGAAGTATGAACAAAGCTTACAGCGTGCTTGCGACCGTGTACGAAAGGCTTGCGGTTGACGAAGTTTACGCCGCTTGGGCGGCACGCGTGACGAATATTTTGAAAGAACGCACTAAAGGCGTTTCCGGCATCGACCTCGCTTGCGGCAGCGGATATTTTACGCGGGCCGAAAAAAAAGCCGGGTTTGACGTCGTCGGCGTGGACATTTGCGAAGAAATGCTGACAAGAGCCAAAGAAGAGGCGGCTAAAGCTCATCTTAATATCGCGTTTTTAAGGCAGGACATGACCTGCCTTAAAAGTTTTAATAAGGTAGATTTTTTGACTTGCGTCAACGACGGCGTAAACTATCTTTCGCCCGAGCGCTTGAAAAAGGCGTTTTCCGCGTTTAAAAGACAGCTAAGGTCGGGCGGTGTGCTGTATTTCGATTTTTCCACGGAGTACAAGCTGAAAAACGTTATCGGCAACAATATGTTCGGCGAGGACTACGACGACGTGACTTACGTCTGGTTCAACAAACTTTTCGACGACCGCGTGGAAATGGATCTGACGCTTTTTACCAAATCCGGCGATCTCTACAAAAAGAACGAGGAATCGCACGTTCAGTATATGCATAAGCTCGATTTCGTCGTCGCCGCATTGAAAGAGGCGGGATTTACTTCAGTCGAATACTGTGGGTTCATGGGCGGAAAAATATCCGAAACCACCGAACGTATAGAAATTATAGCGACGGCGTGATGTCGCAGACCGCAGGTCTTAGACAATTAGAAATTCGCATTTTTGCAATTCGCAGGCATGGTCGTAAGTTTTCTTAACGCCCTGCAAGCCTTCGGGCTAAAAACTTTCGGCAAATATATAAATTGCGGATAGAAAGAAGTAATTATATAATATTATTACGTTCGGGATTTTTCAGGGCGAAGGCTTGCAGCCCGACCGAAAAATCCGCGACAATATTTGCGAATTGCGCATTGCGCATTGATAATTAATATTCCGATTTATCGGTTGATACAACATTATGGGGAAAATACTTAAAACGTTATTATACGGCGGTGATATCTCGCTGTCGTTACTTGAAACTACGGATATCGTCAACACGGCGATAGAATACCACAAGCTTTCTCCGCTTGCGGCGGCGGCGCTCGGAAGGACTATGACCGCCGTTGCGTTTATGGCATCTTCGATGAAAAACGAAGACGATAAGCTTTCCGTTACCATTACGGGCGACGGCGTGGGCGGGCAGATAGTCGTCTGTTCGGACAGCGCTCTTCATATCCGCGGCTATATCGAAAACCCGCAAGCCGACCTTCCTTTAAACAAGTTCGGCAAGCTTGACGTTGCCGGTTGCGTAGGGAAAAGAGGGCGCATTTCCGTAGTTAAAAACCTCGGTTTAAAAGAGCCGTATACCGGCAGTTGTCATATAATAAGCGGTGAAATAGCCGAGGATTTCGCAAGTTATTACACTTTCAGCGAACAGCAGCCCACGGGCATGGCGCTCGGCGTGAAAATAGGTAAAGACTTAAGTTGCGTCGGCGCGGGCGGCGTTGTTTTGCAACCTATGCCGGGGGCGACGGAAGAGAGCATCGATAAAGCCGAAAAGCTTTTGTCGGAGTTTTCGCAAGTCAGCTCTATGATAGAAGACGGCGGGCTCGACGGCGTGGTGGAAAAGTTCTTCAAGGGCGAAACTTTCGAGGAATACACGCCCGTATATAAATGTAACTGTTCCAAAGAATACGTCGATAAAGTGCTTATAACTCTCGGCGAAAAGGAGCTGTACGACTCTGTGAAAAAAGACGGGAAAATCGAAGTGGTTTGCCATTTCTGCCCGAAAAAATACACATACTTAAAAGAAGACGTGGACGCACTTTTAGGAAAAAATGGCTGAAAACGAAGAAATTTTGACTATCAAAGAAGACGATTACATAGGTCTTGCCGCCAAAAGAAAGGACGACGGCGACCTTGTGGGCAGTCTTACAATACTTCTTAATCTCGAGGAGTCGGGCGCTACCGACGCCGAGATCTACGCTATGATAGGCGAGATCTACTTCGATATGGAGATATATTCGCTTTCCAGAGAGTATTGGTTCAGATATCTTGCGGCGGCTACGTCGGTAAAGAGCAAATTGCGGGCGTACAGCGCTCTCGGCGCGACTTACTGCATCACGATGGACAACTATCTGATGGGGTATTACTACGACCTCGAGTTTTCCTTAAAGCCGCAGGAAGAGCAGGAATACGACCACGTTTTAATGGATTATTTCGATTACGCCAAAAACGAATTTCCCGAATTTTACGTTACCTATCCCACGGAAGGGTTAAGTTCCGAAAACCTCTTCGTTTCGGCGGTCGATCTTGCCGAAAAGGGCGACTTGAAGGAGGCGCTTGAAAGATTTTCTCTCGTCAGGCCCGATTACGAGGATTTTGACGAGGCGGTCTATCGCGCCGCATACTGTATGCGCGATCTCGGCAATACCGACGAAGAGATACTCGACTTTTTGAAGAAAAAATTCGACGAGGCGAAATACAAAGGAAAGATAGCTTTATATATTCTCGACTTTCTCAAAAAAGACGACGCTTCGCTTGTGAAGTTCTATCTTGACGAGGCCGCCGAAGGCGACAGCGACGAGCCGTCCGACTGGTATTTCATAGCCCGCCTTTACGCCGATATCGGCTGCATAGACGAGGCTTTAGACGCGCTCGATAAGTCGCTTTACTACAACCCTTACGAAGTGAGAAGTCTGTTTTTATACGGCGTTTTGTGCTATAACGACGGCGATCTTAAAAACGCGTCCTACTACTTTAAGACGGGCTACGACATAAGCCGCGATACGGTCAATCTGTTTTATTACCGTCTGTCGAACGATCCCAAGTGCCAAAGCCTCTATCCGCGGCTGAAAACTTCCTATTCTCTTCCCGAAAGAGAGGCGGCGGAAAGGATAACCGAAGTTGCTTTCCTCGTCGCGGGGGAAAAGGGAAGGATAAAAAAATACACGCCGGACGAGCTTATCGCGCTTGCCGATTTCGGGCTTGAATTTACCAATAACCTGCTCGACGATATGTTGAAGTGCCTTATAAAGTACGCGCCTTTAAAGGTCAAAAATCACGTTATAGACAAGCTTTTTGCGGAAAACATAAGAAATTACGTCAAAATGCGCATCGTCGAAGCGCTCGTTTTAAGCGGCTATTCCAAAAAGCTCGACGTAGTGTTCGACGGCATCTATTTAAAGCTGAAAATTTATAAGGCGACTTTCGACGGCGAAAGCGGCGATACCTTTTTGAAGGCTTACGCGAAAGCCGTTTCCAAATCGTTCCCGTTTTGCAAGGACTTGTCGAAGATAAGAAACGGCGCGTATTACGTTCATGCGCTCATAGAAAATAACGGCAAGCTCAGCGAAGTTACCGACGAAAACGCGCTTGCCGCCGCGATAGTGGAAAAAAGCGACGTCGGAAAATTCGAGGCCGCCGCCGTGTATAAGCTGTTTTCAACGACGAAAGACGCCGTTAAGCGCATAAAAAGCCTTTTTGCCGAGGAAGGAAAATGAGAAAAACGATAGATATCGATAAACTGTTCGAGGCCTTCGTGAGAAGCGAACTCGCTTCGGGGAAAGTCAAACTTACCGAGGACGACTGGTCGGATATGATCCCCGAACTGTATGCGCGATTTGAAAAAGCCCCGTTAAAAGAGCTCGGCGGTATGACGGTCGTCGAATACTTCGATAACGAGCCTTCGATAAAAGAGCTTTGGCTCAAATATATCGAAAACGGCGTGCCGCTGAACGATTACGTCATAAACGCCGTCGCGGATAAAGTTCCCGTCGGCGAGATAGCCGCGCTACTTAACGAAGACGCCGACGAAGAGGTGCTGCTTTCCGCCATCGAGATAATGCGCCGAAAAGATACAAAAAGCGTCGTTAACAGCTATATAGACCTGCTTTTTTCAAAAAAGGTGTGTCATCACGTCAAGGACGAGATAGTCGAAGACTTATGCTATTGCGCCGACGACGTTGCCGATAAGATACTTTCGCGCGTTGACGAAAAGAGCGCGGACGGAACCGTCGCCGAGATACTTTCCAACGTTAAGAAAAAGGACGACAGGATAAAAAGGATACTTTTGGGCGGCTTGAAGACAAAAAACAAAGTGCCCGAATACAGCGCTTATCTCGTCAATTACGACGACGAAAGCTGCCTTGCCGAAATGCTCGCTTTTTTGCCCATGGTCGACGATTACGTTTCGTATAAAGAGCTGAAAATGGCTATCGAGGCGCTCGGCGGCTCGGTGACGGGCGACAGAGACTTTTCGCAAGATAAAAATTATATAAGGATAAAGGCCGCGGAAAATGATATCGATAAAAAGGGCGAGTAGCGCCGAAAACGTCGGCGGCAAACTGTTCGGCGAGGCGTTCATGCCCGAAAAATGGCTGGAGAACGACGAGTTTTCGATAGGGGAAGTCTTTTTTTGCCAGATAGATCTTGAAAAGATAAAGGCTTTCGATAAGGACGGGCTTTTGCCCGATAAAGGCTTTTTGTACTTTTTCATCGACTTTGACGAAAACCCCGCAAAAGGCGTCGTAAGATATTCCGAAACGGCAGATTCCCTTACCCCGTTCAACGAGGAATGTGAACTTTTTTACGACGTGGAAACGGAAGTGCCGCTCGAGTTGCGTTCGGGCGAAAGCGAAAACGGGCTTTTGGCTTACGATAAAAAATTGCTCGATAACGAAGTCTGTTTGTTGAAATTTACGCCGAACACGCTTGACGGCGTGGATTTTTTGAGCGACGTAGACGGTTCGCTCCTTTTCGTTATCGACAAAGAAGCGCTTAAAAAACGCCGTTTCGATAAAGCTGTCCTGATAAACGTTTAAGGGGGGGCGGTATGATAGCGTATTCCGTACTACTCGTCGCCGTGCTTACGGCGTACGTTTCAGGCTGCATATTTTTGAAAAGCGGAAATGAAAACAAGACCGTCGTAAACGCGGTGTTTGCGGTAACAACGTTTTTGTTGTACGTTTTAGGCGTGATAAGAATGTATATAGTGGTCGGCCCGTACGACTGGAACTTTCTCGAAAGCCTGCCTACTACCAACGTCAGTCCGTTCACGTTCTGCCTTGCGCTCGTTTCGCTTATCTTGCCGAAGAAGATAAGAGCGTACGTTTTTACGCTTATTTCGCTATTGTCTTTGGCAATGGCGGCGGCGGGCGTTATCATCTGTTTAAGTTACGTTTTCAGGGATTATTCTTTCCATTTAACTATCGCGGGCGATATTATCGCGCACTTTTCGCTGTCGCTTTTCGGCATTTATCTACTAAGGAGCGGGCAGATAAAAACGTCCGTTTTTGATATGATCGTTTCGGGCGGGATAATAGTTTGCGTCGCGCTCGTTATGCTTATTTTAAACCTTATTTTCGGAACGTCCTTTTTCGGCTTATCGCTGTACGGCGACCACAATATCTATCATTTCGTCGTAACGAAAAGCGGCGTTCTCTCTGCGCTCATTTACTTTTCGGGGCTTATAACTCTTCTTTTCGCGGGAAGGTTTTATCTGTTGCTGTTTGAGAAGAAAGAAAAATGAGGGGGCTAAAGATAATTCGCAATTCGCAATTCGCAATTCGCAATTTTTAGGCATTGATATATAATAACTCAACGACCGCAGTTTGCGCGAAATATTCGCGCAACATCGTTTACCGCGAACGCGGTAACCTCGTTTGTCGTATAACGGCACCATCGTTTTGCCGAAGGCATTCAACAAAACGACGGTCGTTTCCTGCACGGGCAAGAAACGACCGTCGTTTTTGCTTTAGGATAAATACGCGTTAAGTCGATAAATCGGCTTTTCACGCTTCGCTTATATTTAAATCGCCGTCGTCGCAATGCACTACGCACGTAGAAGAAACACGGTAATTCCAATTATCGCCTTTACTTATCGCTTTCCACTGCGCTTTCGTTCCGTTAAACCGTATATTAGTTAAACTACTGCAATTATTGAACGCAGAACCACCGATACTCGTCACGCTGTCGGGGATAGTTACGCTCGTTAAACTACTGCAACCATAGAACGCCCTTTCACCGATACTTGTCACGCCGTCCCCGATAGTTACGCTCGTTAAACTACTGCAACCATAGAACGCCCTTTCACCGATACTCGTCACGCTGTCGGGGATAATTACGCTCGTTAAACTATTACACCACATAAACGCATAATCACCAATACTCGTCACGCTGTCGGGGATAGTTATTGTCGTGAGATTGGTTGCGTCCCTGAATGCTTCCTTGACTATTTGAGAAACGGCTTTGCCGTTGTGGGTAGCGGGTATGGTTATCGTGTCGAGATATTGTGTAACGCCTGCGGAAACGGCGTAAGTGCCGTCGGGGAGGGGATAATAAGTAAGCCCTTCCGTGCCTTCGGTAATTTCGTTCTCTTTTATTTTGCCCACGTTAAAGCTTTGACCGTTGCTCAAAGTTATAATAAGTTCGCCGTCGGCGTTGATCTCGGCGTTCGTTACCGAAACGCCGTCCGCGCCGTTACTGCCGTTCGTTCCGTCTTTGCCGCGCAGACTTTCCAGCCATTCCGATTCCGTACCCGTGTAGCCGTTCTCAACGGCTATTTCGTAAGCCGACTTGCCGTCTATGCCGTTACTACCGTCGGCGCCCTTTACTTTACCTGCGATAAGCTCGTTACCGTTGGAAAGGGTGAAAACGAGATACCCGTCGTCGTTTATTACGGCTTTTGTCACGGAAGCACCGTCTGCGCCGTCCTTACCCTTGATACTTGCGAGCCATTCTTCGTAAGAAAGGGGAGTCGTTCCGTTGCCCTCGGCAAAGGCGACGTAAGTTCCGTATATCGTTTGGAACGTATCGGCTTCGGCGTTATTATTATCGTTCGATATGGGTTGACACGCCGTTAAAACGTACAAGCACAGCGCGCTTACCATAACGACCAAAAGTAAAGTAACAAGTTTTTTCATAACCGTTCTCCGAAAAAAAGATTATCAACATTATAGCAAAATTAAAGTATTTTGGCAAGCTTTTCAAGCATGGTCGTTTTAAAAACCGCGAAAGGAAAATTTGTGTCGTTAAATTATAAAAAAGCGTTGAAATATAGTTGATTTCGTGATATAATCATATTGTTGAATTTTTCTTTGGAGTATTCGTGCGCTTTTATCAAGCGCGGAGTGAAGATATGGATGGGCTCAAAAACAAAGTTGTGATAGTAATTAACGGCAAGGGCGGTTCGGGTAAGGACGCGGTGTGCAATATCGTGGCGAAACGCTATAAAGTTACGACGATATCGGCGATAACGCCCATAAAAAACGTTGCCGCCGTTGCGGGCTGGAACGGCGAAAAGGACGATAAGTCGAGAAAAATGCTTTCCGATCTTAAGATGCTGTTCATCGAGTACAACGACCTGCCGTATAAATATATTATGGGCGAGATAGACAAGTTCCTCGCGTCGGAAAACGAGATAATGTTTATCCATTGCCGCGAAAAGTCGGAGATAGACAAAGTGATAAGAGGCGCGCCCGTAAAGGTTTATACCCTGCTCATTAAAAGAACGGACGAATTTTTCGTGCAAAGGGAATACGGCAACGTTTCGGACGACCTCGTTGAATCTTACGACTACGATTTCAGATACGTCGGCAACAATAAGACCAAGCTTGACCTCGAAAAGTCTTTCAACGAGTATTTCGATACCGTTATGCTGCCGGTGTTTATGGCCGCAAAAGCGGAATGATATACCGCGCTGCGGTATGATATATTGTAAACGATATGATATACGCGCGGCGAGGCTATGCCCGCCGCGCGTATCGTAGTCGTTAAGTAATTATATATTATACGTTAAGGTCGGGCGACCAAAACCCCTGACACCAATCTCATATCCCCTTGAATAACGACTTTTTCTTGTTGACGCAAGAAAAAGTCGTTATTCGTTTCGTGCTTTTTATCGAAAAAAAAGGAAAATGAAAAAATATATTTTATAATATAAGTAGATACGTATTTCAAACGAAAATGAGAGAAAAACTTCTGACGGCATTGAAAAATGAAAGAGATCACTTTTGAAAAAGAAAAAACGTTTTTGTCGCCGTTCGCGATGAGAAGCGATATGACGCGCGGCCGCGAAAAAAACGAACAGCCTTGCCCTATGCGCACGGAGTTCCAGCGCGACCGTGACAGGATAATCTATTCCAAAGCGTTTATCCGCCTAAAAAATAAGACGCAGGTGTTCTTTTCTCCCGAAGGCGACCACTACAGGACGAGGCTGACGCACACGCTCGACGTTTCGCAGGTGGCCCGTTCGATAGCGCGTATGCTTTCTTTAAACGAGGACCTTGCCGAGGCTATAGCGTTAGGTCACGATCTCGGTCACACGCCGTTCGGTCACGCGGGGGAAAGGTGTCTTGACAAGCTTTCCGGCCATTTCAGGCACAACGAGCAGTCGCTTCGGGTGGTGGATTTTCTCGAAAAGGACGGAAAAGGCCTTAACCTTACTTACGAAGTGCGCGACGGTATCTTGAATCACAAAATGGATCTTAAGCCCGCCACTCTCGAAGGACAAGCCGTTTCGCTTGCCGACAGGATATCGTACATTTCTCACGATATAGACGACGCCGTCCGCGCGGGTATGCTGGATATTGACGAGCTGCCCAAAGACGCTCTGGAAGTCCTCGGCAAAACGACGAGCGCGCGCATAAATACGGCAATACTTTCGATTTTCAGGGCGAGCGAAGGCAAAAACGCCGTCACTATGGAGCCGTACGTTTTCGACGCGCTCAACAAGCTCAGAAAGTATATGTTCGACAACGTGTATCTCGCGCCTTCCGCTTTAAAGGAAGAGGAAACGGCTTTTAATATGCTTTCGGCCATGTACGGCTATTTCACCGCCAATAAGGACAAGCTCCCCGAAAGATATCTGCAACTACTTGATAGGTTCTCGCTCGACACGGTCATCTGCGACTATATTTCGAGCATGACCGATCGCTACGCGGTCTACGTTTTCGAGAGCGTTTTCGTTCCGAAAAGCTTTTTTATAAAATAATAAAAGTCCGCCTATAAGTCGATAAACACGCAATTTTTATAAAAATTACTACGGCGTTGCTTAAATTTTGACGCTTTACGAACGTTATGGCTATCGATAAAAAGTTTATTGAACAATTAAAAAGCAAAAACGAGATAGTCGACGTCGTTTCGGCATATTGCCAGTTGGAAAGACGCGGCGGCTCTTATTGGGCGCGCTGTCCGCTCCCCGGGCACATGGAAAAAACGCCGTCATTTTCGGTAAATCAGGCGGGGCAGTTTTTCAAATGTTTCGGCTGTCAGCGGGGCGGCGACGTCATTTCCTTTATAATGGAGGTGGAAAACCTCAATTATATCGAGGCGATACGCTTTCTTGCCAACCGCGCGGGTATGGAAATGCCCGCCGATACCACCGTCGACGACGCGAGGATAAACGAGGCCAAAAAGCAGAAGGAAACGAGCCTTGCCATTTTACTTGCCGCCGCCAAATTTTACGTTGAAAATCTCTATTCCAAAGCCGGTGCGCCGTATCTCGATTATATGATAAAAAGAGGGTTTTCCGTTAAAACGCTCCGATCTTTCGGGATAGGCGCGTCGCTCGATTACCGCTCTTTACCCGAACACCTACTGTCGCTCGGATATTCTTACGAAGACATGGAGCGCTGCGGCGTGGTCTCAAAAAGCGCCGACGGCAGATATACCGATTTCGAGGCGAAAAGGCTTATCGTTCCGATAATAGACAATATCGGAAACGTCATAGCTTTCGGCGGCAGGGTGATTGAAAAAGTCGATTTCGGCAAATACAAAAACACGCGTGAAACGGCTGTATTCGTCAAAAACAGGTGCCTTTATAACGTCAACAATATGAAGGCTTTGCGGCGCGAAAAGGGCGCTTTGCCGTACGTTATAATGGTCGAAGGCTATATGGACGTTATAGCTTTATCGGAGGCGGGCTTTAAAAACGTTGTGGCGAGCATGGGCACGAGCCTTACCGTCGAACAGGCGAGGCTTCTGCAAAGATATACCGACACCGTTATTATTTCTTACGACGGCGACGCCGCCGGTCAGCACGCCACGTTCAGGGGCTTGCAGATACTAAAAGACGCAGGGCTCGACGTCAAGGTCGTTTCGCTTCCCGACGGGCTCGATCCCGACGAACTTATCAAAGCAAGGGGCGCGGCGGCTTATGAAAAACTTATCGGCGAGGCGCTGCCGCTTATAGATTACAAACTGAAAGTCGTCGGCGAAAGGTTCGATCTTAAGTCTGTCGACGGGCGCAGGAAATACGTTGAAAACGCGCTGCGCGTCATAGCCGAAAGCGATAAGGACTTCGAGAAGGAAGAGCTTTTGAAAAAGGTCTCCGAAAAGTCGAGGATAACTTACGAAACTTTAAAGCGCGACCTCGATAAAGCGCCCGAAAAGCGGGAGAGCAACAAGGTCTTATACGAAACGGAAGAGATTTCTTCCGCGCTCGAAAAAGCCGAAAGATTTATACTGTATTCGCACGTCTTTTCAAAAAGCTACGCCACGGAAGATATCGGATCGTTCGAGTTTTCTTCGGCAATGCGCTCGGAGATAGCGTCTTACGTTGCGAAAGAGGTGGCTTTAAACGGCAAAGTCGTCCCCGCAACGGTCTGCGACGCGCTCGGCACCGACTATATAGACGAATTAAACGGCATTTTCAATTTCGGCGACGGCGTGCCCGAATCGAGCAGGCAAAAGTATTATATCGACAGCGTTCGCGTGGTCAAAAAACGCTCGCTCGAATCGCAGATAGTCGATCTTCAGAATTATTTTAACGAGCTTATCGACCTCGACGAAAGAAAAAGCGTCCTTTTGGTACTCGGCAAAAAGATCGCCGAGCTGAACGGACTAAAGTAATTCGCAATTCGCTTACCGCTAATGCGCTAAACGATATTGTGCGAATATCCGCGCAAACTGCGGTCGTAAAAACCATAAAAAAAGATAAACAAACGCAAAATAATTATTGCAAACGACGAAAACGGAGGATAAATAATGATTGCCGAAGAAGCATTATCAAAGCTTATCGAAGAGCTTATCGCCGAAGCGAGACTTTCCGACGATAAGATCAACAGCGAGGCTTTATGTAGCCGTCTCGAGAAATACGACCTTTCCGAGGAACAGACCGAATTTATCAGCGACAGGCTCGACGAACTCGGTATCTCTATCACGGAAGACACTTCCGAACTCGAAAGCGACGATTTTTACGACGAGATCATTCGTGAAATACCTACGGGCGACCACGTTAAACTATATCTTAAAGATATCGGCAAATATCCTCTTTTGAGTATGGAAGAGGAAATAGAGCTTGCCCGAAAAATGAGCGAAGGCGACGAAGATGCCAAACAACAGCTGTCGCAAGCCAACCTTCGACTGGTCGTTTCGATAGCCAAAAAGTACGTCGGCAGGGGTATGCAGTTCCTCGATCTTATCCAGGAAGGCAACCTCGGGCTTATGAAAGCCGTCGAAAAATTCGATTACAGCCGCGGGTATAAGTTCTCGACTTACGCGACCTGGTGGATACGTCAGGCGATAACGAGGGCTATTGCCGATCAGGCGAGGACGATAAGGATACCCGTCCACATGGTCGAGACCATTCATAAGCAGGCGAGAGTTACGCGTATGCTTTTGCAGGAACTCGGGCGCGATCCATTCCCGTCCGAAATAGCCGAACGCATGGGCATACCCGAATCGAGAGTCATCGAGATACAAAAGATAGCGCAAGATCCCGTTTCCCTCGAAACGCCCGTCGGCGAAGAGGACGACAGCCACCTCGGCGACTTCATTCAGGACGACAATACCAAATCTCCCGGCGATATAGTCACTTCGACCATGCTCCGCGAGCAGCTTTCCAACGTTTTGAGCACGCTCACCCCGCGTGAGCAGAAGGTGCTTATTTTAAGATACGGCATCGAAGACGGTCGTCCGCGCACCCTCGAAGACGTGGGCAAGGTGTTCAACGTTACGAGAGAGCGTATCCGTCAGATAGAGGCCAAGGCTTTAAGAAAACTGCGCCACCCGTCCCGCTCGAAGAGGCTAAAAGACTACCTCGACTGATATGACCAAAAGACTTGAAACGCTCTTTTCGCTCGTCGAGCCGTGTCGCGTTTTTGCCGATATAGGTTGCGACCACGGCATCATCTCGCAGGAAGTCCTGTCGCGCGGCGTTGCCGAAAAGGTCTATGCGGCGGATATCTCCGCGCCAAGCCTTAAAAAGGCGATAGCTTTGATGGGCGACGGCTTTGACGGAAGGTTTTTCGCATTCGTTTCCGACGGGTTCGAGAAACTCCCCGACGATATCGACTGCGCTTTGATAGCGGGGCTCGGCGGAGAGGAGACCGTTCATATCCTTTCGACAGAAAGAAAGCTCCCCGATACGCTCGTTCTTCAACCTATGAAAAACGCCGACAAGGTGCGTAAAAAAGTCGTCGGACTCGGCTACGGTATAGATAAAGATTTCACTTTTTTCGCCGCGGACAAGTATTACGACGTGATACGGGCCAAAAAGGCTTGCGGATACAGAGATTACACCGAGGACGAATACGTTTTCGGCAGAGACAACCTCGTTTTGAGATCGGAAGATTTTTTACGGTATGCGGCGTTTCGGCTCAAAGTCATAAACGGCGCTATCGAAAACGTTTCCGACAAGGCCGCCGAACTCGCGTTAAAAAAAGAGGCGGCGAAACTTATGGAGTTACTATGAATATTCACGACGTATACGCGCTCATCGACGGGTACGCTCCGTTTTATCTTTCCGATAAACTCGTCCAAACGGAAGGCGGTTACGACAACAGCGGGATAATAGCCGAAACGAGCGAAGATATCACGGGCATTTTATTTACGCTCGATCTTACGGCGTCTTCCGTCGAGCGGGCGAAAGAAGATGGGTGTAACCTTATCGTAACGCATCACCCCGCGATATATCACCCCATTAAAAGCGTGGGCGGCGCCTTAAATAAAGCCGTAAGAAACGGTATCGGCGTCATATCGTGTCATCTCAATCTCGACTGCGCCAAGCGCGGCATAGACTACTACTTTGCCCAAGGCATAGGCGCGAAAAAGCAGGAGATACTTTTGCCGCTTTCCGATAGCGAAGAGGGGTACGGCAGACGGTTTTTCCTCGGCGAGAGCCTTTCGGATATACGAAAAAGAGCCGAAGAAACTTTCAACACGACTATCTTTTGCTACGGCGCGGGCGATAAACACGTCAACGTCGTCGCCTCGTTCTGCGGAGCGGGACTATCCGAAGCCGAAGCAGATACCGAGTGCGATCTTTTATGTTCGGCGGACGTTAAGCATAACGTTATAGTTAAAGCAGTTGAAAGCGGAAAAGCCGTAATGGTCTTTACGCATTACGCGAGCGAAAATTACGGGTTCAGAAAGTTATACGAGGCCTTTTACGATCTTGAAGGTTTCGACAAAAATATCAAATTATATTTCTTTGACGACAAACGTCTGTTTTAATAAGCGTTTTCGTTCAAACAAGGAGGATTTATGTACCGCAAATTACTCGAGTATCAGGAAGAGGACAAAAAGTTAAAGGCAATCGAAGATACTTACAAGACCAACGAGGACTATAAAAAGTACAACGTGGCGGTAAGGTTTTTAAAGACGGTCAGCGAGACCAAAACACAGATAGAGGATAGGGCAGGGTATCTTCTTTCCGAGCTTGACGACCTTAAAGTCAAATACGAGCGTCTAGCGGAAGAACAGACGGAGTTCGAGGCCGTAGACGAGGCCAACGAAGAGGCTACCGTCGTGTTTTTAAAGAAAAAATCGCAGGAACTGTCCAAGGCCTTTGCCGATATCGAACGCGATATCGATAAGCTCAACGCCGAAATGACGGAGCTCGTTTCGCAGTATAAAAAGCTTTCCGCCGAGACCAAGGCTATGAAAGAGCAGTACGAAAAGAGCCGCGAGGCTGTCGCCGCCATTCAGAAAAACGGCGAGGGCGAAAAGAACGAGATAACCAATAAGCTTGCGGATATAGCAAAAAGTATCCCCGCCGAGCTTATGGCAAAATACAATGCGGCGAGAAAATCCAACAAGTTCCCGCTCGTTTACGTCGTGGAGCCGTCCGAGACCAAGCACTGCGCGGCTTGCGGAACGGAGTTTTCGAGCTTGGAAAGCGCTACGCTCAAAAAAGACAAGTTCATCGAGTGCGAAAACTGCAGAAAACTCATCTTTTTGAAAAATTAGCGCTTAAAATGAATATTTTATTTAAAAACGCTTGACTTTTTTTATTAAAAGCGTATAATATCGGGTGTAAAGTAAATTTGCTTTACACCTTTTTCTTTTTCATCGGCTTTCACGGCGGCAATATATGAAAGATATCAGATATTCGTTCTTGTTTCAGACATACGGCAAATTGCTCACCGCGTTGCAAGCGGAGATGACCGAAATGTATTACTCGTTCGATATGTCGCTTGCCGAGATCGCGGAGATAAAAGGCGTTACGCGCCAATCGGTTTCCGACACGTTGAAAAAGGTGAGGGCTGAGCTCGACGGGTTTGAAGAAAAACTCGGCGTTACGAACAGGCGCTTACGACTTACGGCTTTTGCCGACACGCTTCCCGAAAAAGAAAAAAATAAATTGCTCGATATTCTGGAGAAATAATGGCTGTATTTGCGTCACTTGGCGAAAAACTGAATCACGTTTTTTCAAAGCTCACCAAGCGCGGCAAGCTTTCGGAGCTTGAAATAAAACAGGCGATGCGCGAGATCCGCGTTGCCTTGTTGGAGGCCGACGTCAATCTCAAAGTCGCAAAAGAATTTATCGAGGACGTTTCCGCAAAGGCCGTCGGGCAGGATATTTTAAAAAGCCTCAATCCGACGCAGCAGGTAATAAAGATAGTAAACGAAGAGCTTATCGCTTTGATGGGCAACTCCAACGCCAAGCTCGAAGTTTCGCCAAAGCTGCCGACCGTCATTATGATGTGCGGTCTTCAGGGCGCAGGTAAAACGACTTTCTGCGGAAAACTCGCGCATTATCTCAAAAAACAGGGCAAAAAACCGTTGCTCGTCGCGTGCGACGTGTACCGCCCCGCGGCAATAAAGCAGCTTCAGGTCGTCGGCGCGTCCGTTCAGGCGGAAGTCTTTTCCAAAGGCGAGATAAACCCCGTTTCGATAGCAAAGCAAGCCGTCGAATACGCCGAAAGCTACGGTTTCGATACGGTCGTCATCGATACGGCGGGGCGCCTCGAGATAGACGACAGGCTGATGACGGAGCTTGAAAATATCAAAAAAGAAGTCGAACCGACAGAGATACTTCTTACCGTCGACTCGATGACGGGGCAAGTAGCGACGCAGGTCGCGGAAGAGTTCAACCGTCGTCTCGAGATAACGGGCGTTATATTGACCAAGCTCGACGGCGACACCCGCGGCGGCGCGTGCCTTTCCATCAAAAAAGTTACGGGTAAACCCATCAAATTCTGCGGCGTAGGCGAAAAGATGGGCGATATCGAGCCTTTCTATCCCGACAGAATGGCTAACCGCATCCTCGGCATGGGCGACGTTTTGTCGCTTATCGAAAAGGCACAGGAGGCCGTTACCGAAGAGCAGGCCAAAAAGCTCGAAAAAAAGATGAAGGACAATTCCTTCGACCTTAACGACTATATCGAGCAGATAGATATGGTCAAAAAGATGGGCGGCGCCAAAGGCGTTTTGTCTATGCTCCCCGGCATGAACAAGATGAAGATAAGCGAAAACGACATCGACGAATCGGCTATGTACCGCAACAAGGCGATAATCCTTTCGATGACGCCCGCCGAAAGAAAAAATCCGTCGATGCTCAACTATTCGCGCAAGATGCGTATAGCAAAAGGCAGCGGAACTTCTCTTCAGCAGATAAATAAGCTGCTTAAAGGCTTCGAGCAGAGCAAATTGATGATAAAACAGATGAAAAACGGCAAAAAATTCAAATTTTAGCCGATGATCATAACTAAAGAAAAACAAAAAATAAAAATTTTATACGGAGCGAAAACGCTCCACGGAGGTAACAAAAATGGCAGTTAAAATGAGATTGACGAGAATGGGCGACAAAAAGTCTCCTTTTTACCGTATCGTAGTAGTCGACGCGAGAGTAGCAAGAGACGGCAAGTATATCGATAAGATCGGTCACTACAACCCCATCGCTAAACCCGCCGAAGTCGTCATCGACGCGGAAAAGGCCAAAGACTGGCTGGCTAAAGGCGTTCAGCCCACCGAGACCGTCCGTTCGCTTCTTCTCAATCAGGGCATAATCGAAAAGAGCAGCAAGCTTTCTCCCGCCAAGACCAATCCCAAGAAGAAGAAAGACTGATTTTTCGGAGGCGTAAATGTTAGACCTTATCAAGTATATCGTTTTTGCCTTTGCCGAAAATAAGGACGAAGTTCAATTTATCGAGGAAGAAGTCGATAATAACGTTACCGTGACGGTCGTTCTCACCGAGAGCGATATGGGTAAAGTCATCGGTCGTCAGGGCAAGATTGCCAAAGCGCTCCGCACCATAGTCAAATCGGCTTCGGCAAAGAGCGGCAAAAAGTACAATATCGAAATAAAGGAAAAGGGAGAAATGTCTTGATTTCTCCTTTTTGTCGTTATTTACGGCTGTATGGATAAACGCGGCTTTTTATATAAAGTTCGCGATGTTTTTGGTATTTTATGAAAATTTTGATAGGCGAAGTGCTGCGCCCGCAGGGTATCAACGGCGAACTTAAAACGACCGATTATACCGACGGTTTAAACGCGGTCAAAAACGTTAAAACGGTCTTTTTGGACGACGAGGAATTTAAGGTATTGAAAATTTCGGCAAGGGATAATTGCCTCTATTTTTGCCTGCGCGGCATTTTCGATCGCAACACCGCCGAAGCATACCGCGGCAAAAAAGTCTATTGCGACCGTTCGGAGATAAATAAAAGCGACGACAGCTACTTTATCGAAGACGTGATAGGCTGCGAACTCGTTTTATCGAGCGGAAAGACCGTCGGAAAAATAAAAAACGTCTATTCTTCCAACGTCGACGTATTCGAGATAGAGACCGCGGAAGGGGACGCGTCTTTTCCGTTTCTGAAAAAGCTCGATCCCATAGTCGACCTTGCCGCAAGGCGCATCACCGTTAACGCCGCGGCGTTCACCGAAGTCGTTTTGTACAAGGAGACGGAAAATGCAGATTGATATTTTAACGCTTTTCCCCGATATGTTCACGCCGCTCAACGAAAGTATAATCGGAAGAGCGGTCGAGGCGGGCAAAGTGGAGATACGCATTCACGATATCCGCGACTACACTACCGATAAACACAAAAAGTGCGACGATTATCCCTTCGGCGGCGGCGCGGGAATGCTTATGATGCCGCAACCGATAGCGTCGGCTATCGAGGCTATCGATCCCGACCATAAAGCGCGGCGTATATATATGTCGCCAAAGGGGAGGACTTTTTCGCAAAAGCTCGTTCCCGAGCTTATTTCGTACCCCCGACTGCTGCTTTTATGCGGGCATTACGAGGGCGTCGATCAGCGCGTTCTCGATATGTTTATCGACGAGGAGATCTCGATAGGCGACTACGTTTTAACGGGCGGCGAATTACCCGCAATGGTCGTGACCGACGCGGTTTGCCGCTATCTCGACGGAGTTATAAGCAGCGAATCTTTGGCGTACGAGAGTTTTTCCGACGAAGGGCTCGAATATCCGCAGTACACGCGCCCGCGCGAGTTTATGGGCGTGTCCGTTCCCGAAGTTCTCGTTTCGGGCAACCACGGCGAAGTGGATAAGTGGAGAAAAGAGCAGTCGCGGATAATTACCGAAAAGCTCCGCCCCGATCTCATCAAAAAGGAAGACGGTGAGTGATATGCAGACTATCCAATGGTTTCCCGGTCACATGACCAAGGCTTTACGAATGATGGAAGAAAACGTCAGGCTTTGCGACGGTTTCGTCTACGTTCTCGACGCCCGCGCTCCTTTTGCGTGTTTCAATCACAAGCTGGAAAACTTGTTTTCAAACAAGCCGACTTTGTGCCTTTTAAATAAGGCGGACACCGTTACCGCTTCCGATATAGCTGCGATATCGGCAAAATTAAGAGGCGACCGCCGCAACGTTTTAGCGACCGTCGGAACGAGTCAAAAAGACGGAAAAGCCGTCTATAACGCGATTATCGATATGTTTAAGGAAAAACTCGAACAGAAAAAGGCTCGCGGGATAAACAAAACGTTGCGTATTATGGTGTGCGGGATACCCAACACCGGCAAGTCTACCGTCATCAATTCGCTGTGCGGAAAAAAGCAGGCGGCAACCGGCGACAAGGCGGGCGTTACCAAGGGTAAACAATGGGTAAAGCTTTCGGATATCGAACTTCTCGATACGCCCGGCACCATGCCGCCGAGCTTTGACAATCAGGTCTACGCGCATCATCTCGCGTATATAGGGAGCATAAACGACGCCATACTCGATAAAGAGAGTTTACTCCTCGATTTTATAGAAGAGATCAACGAAAAATATCCTTCGGCGATACCTTCAAGGTACAACGTACCCGCGGGGCTTACGCCGATAGATACTTACGAAGCTATATGCCGTTCGCGCGGGTTCGTGCTCCGCGGAAACGAGCTTGATTACGAGCGCGGCGCTCTCGCCGTGTTCGACGATTTCAGAAAACAGAGGTTAGGTAAATTATGTCTGGAAACGTCGCCGATAAGCTGATATACGAGCGTGAACTGATAAGTTGCGGCTATAAACTCATAGCCGGTATGGACGAGGTGGGAAGAGGCCCCCTTTGCGGCCCCGTGGTGTGCGCGGCGGTCATTATGCCGCTTGAAGAAAGCGAGCTTATCGACGGGATCGACGACAGCAAGAAAGTTTCCGAGAAAAAGCGGCTCGTTTTAAGCGAAAAGATAAAGGAAAAGGCGATAGCCTATTCAATTTGCGAAGTTTCTCCCGAAGTCATAGACGAAATAAATATATTGAACGCGACGAAACTATGTATGCAGAACTGCATTAAGACCATTTCGGTAAGGCCGGACGCACTTTTGGTCGACGCGGTAAAAGCCGATTTCGGCGTATATACCCGTTCGATCATTAAGGGCGACGCGCTCTCGTACGTCATCGGCGCGGCCTCGATACTTGCCAAGGTCTACCGTGATTCGCTTATGGAAAAATACGCCGAGATCTATCCGCAATACGGTTTCGAAAAGCATAAAGGCTACGGCACGAAAGCGCATATCGACGCCATAAAAGAGTTCGGTCCGTGCCCCATTCACAGAAAAACCTTCATCAAAAACTTTGTATAAGCTAAAGTGAAAATATCGGGTTAATCGACTTATAGCCCGACTTTTTATAATATTTCAAGTCGTTTCGTTATGAAGATATCCGTTTCGTGCGCCTCGGGGATCGAGGCCGTCACAAAAAGAGAACTTAATAAACTCGGCGTAATAAACGCGCCGGCTATCAACGGTCGTATCGGTTTTGAGGGCGACTGGAAGACGGTCGCCGAGTGCAATATGTATCTGTCGACGGCGAGCAGGGTGTATATTGAGCTTGCCGAGTTTCCCGCGTCCGATTTCGACGAGCTTTTCGACGGTGTTTCGGATATATGCTGGGAGCGTTTCGTATCCGTCCGCGGAAAGCTTATGATAGACGTAAAACTCGTCGAATCCAAGCTCCACGCTATAACGGCTACGCGCGCCATAGTGAAAAAGGCCATCGCGAAGCGGCTTACGCGCATTTGCAAAACGGACGAATTATCGGAAGACGGCGAAAGATACCGCATAGAGGTCTCCGTTTTCCACGACGTGGCGACTATCGCTCTCGACACTTCCGGCGAGGGGCTGCATAAAAGAGGCTACCGCGTTCTGGTCGGCGAGGCGCAGATAAAGGAAAACGTCGCCGCCGCGCTTATAGACTTGTCGGTATGGAATAAGGAAAGACCTTTTGCAGACCTGTTTTGCGGCACGGGCACCATCGCCATCGAAGCGGCGCTGAAAGCCAAAAACGTGCCGTCGGGCATTTCGAGGAGCTTTGACTTTCTCGATTACAGATGCTTCGATAAACGAATATGGGAAGAAGTCTACGAAACGGCGGCGTCCGGCATAGACAACGGTTGCAAGGCTGTGATATTCGCAAGCGATATTGACGAAAATCAGTTAAAGCTGTGCCGCATTCACGCCAAACGCGCGGGAGTGGACGATATTATCCGCATAGAACGCAAGGATATGGCGGATTTCAGATCCGATCTTACTCGTGGCGTAGTCGTATCCAACCCGCCTTACGGGGAAAGGATGCTTTCGCGGGCGGAGATAGAAAAGCTGTACCGCGGGCTCGGAAAAGTCGCCGAAAACAACCCCGATTGGTGCTTTTACACGCTTACCGACGTGACCGATTTCGAGCAGCTTTTCGGCAAACGCGCCGACAAGAAAAGAAAGATATATAACGGCAGGATACAGTGCTTTTATTACACGCACTTGTCGCATTTGAAAGATACGAACGGCCACCGCTCGTGATAGGTCGCATTCAGGCGTGCGCGCTTTGTAAGTCCTTTTACGAGTTGCGCTCGGTTTAAAATTCGGTGCGGCGCGCCTTATTTATCAAAAACGTAAAAAATTTACAGTAATTATATTGACTTAAAAATATAATTAATGTATAATAATATAGTTATTTAGGGTTTATGCCGCAGATTAACGTTTCGGCAACTTTAATAAAGACGCGGTATAGTTGCGCTTTCCGCGTCGTCCGATCGTAGAAGGTCGGACGATATTGACGCGCACTCCGCTTTTTAACGCGGTGACAAACAAGATATTTTATTAATACGCAATTTTTGCGGGAGGTTATATGAGTTACAAGTACATTTATCAGTTCAAAGAAGGTAACGGCAAAATGCGTGAATTGCTCGGAGGCAAAGGCGCCAACCTGGCGGAAATGACCAACCTCGGTCTTCCTGTGCCCCCGGGATTTACTATCACGACCGAAGCTTGCACCCAGTATTACGAAGACGGCAGGACCATCAACGCCGATATCACGGCGCAGATAATGGAATACGTGGACAAGCTCGAAAAACAGACCGGCAAGAAGTTCGGCGATAAAGAAAATCCGCTTCTCGTATCCGTTCGTTCGGGCGCAAGAGCGTCCATGCCCGGCATGATGGACACCATTTTGAACCTCGGCATCAACGAAGAAGTCGTCGAAGTTCTCGCGAGAAAGTCCAACAATCCGAGATGGGCGTGGGACTGCTACCGCAGATTTATTCAGATGTATTCCGACGTCGTTATGGAAGTCGGCAAAAAATACTTTGAAGAGCTCATCGATAAGATGAAAGCCGAAAAGGGCGTTAAACAGGATATAGACCTTAACGCAGAAGACCTTAAAAAGCTTGCTTATCAGTTCAAGAAGGAATACGAAAAGAAGATAGGCAAACCCTTCCCGCAGGATCCTATCGAACAGCTTATGGGCGCTATCAAAGCCGTCTTCAGAAGCTGGGACAACCCGAGAGCCAACGTTTACCGTCGCGATAACGACATACCTTACAGCTGGGGCACCGCCGTCAACGTACAGATGATGGCTTTCGGCAATATGGGTAACGAATGCGGCACGGGCGTTGCATTTACCCGCGATCCGGCTACCGGCGAAAAACGCCTTATGGGCGAATTTTTGATGAACGCGCAGGGCGAAGACGTCGTTGCAGGCGTCCGCACCCCCAACAAGATAGAGCAGATGGCCCAGATCATGCCCGAAGTTTTCGAGCAGTTCAAAAAGATCTGCGCCATTTTGGAAGAACATTACCGCGATATGCAGGATATGGAATTCACCATTGAAAACCGTAAACTGTATATGCTCCAGACTCGTAACGGCAAGAGAACGGCTCAGGCCGCGTTAAAGATAGCGTGCGACCTCGTCGACGAAGGTATGATCACCGAAGAACAGGCCGTTTTAATGATCGATCCGAGAAACCTCGACACGCTTTTGCACCCGCAGTTCGACGCCAAGGCTTTAAAGAAAGCCACCGTTATGGCTCAAGGTCTTGCCGCTTCCCCGGGCGCTGCCGCAGGTCAGGTGGTATTCACTGCCGAAGACGCCAAAGCTTGGGCTGCCGAAGGCAAGAAGGTCATCTTAACGAGACTTGAAACTTCCCCCGAAGATATCGAAGGCATGAAGGCCGCACAGGGCATTCTGACCGTTCGCGGCGGTATGACTTCGCACGCGGCAGTCGTTGCAAGAGGTATGGGAACGTGCTGCGTTTCCGGCTGCGGCGCCATCGATATGGACGAAAAGAACAAGAAGTTCATGGTAGCCGGTAAGACCTTCCACGAAGGCGACGAGATATCTATCGACGGTTCCACCGGCAGGATATACGAAGGTATCATTCCGACCGTTCCCGCCGAGATCTCCGGCTACTTCGGAAGAATAATGAAACTCGCCGATAAATTCAGAGTTTTGAAAGTAAGGACCAACGCCGACACCCCCGCCGACGCTAAACGCGCAAGAGAACTCGGCGCCGAAGGTATAGGCCTTTGCAGGACCGAGCATATGTTCTTCGAGGGCGACAGGATCAAAGCTTTCCGCGAAATGATCTGTTCCGACACCGTTGAAGAAAGAGAAGCCGCGCTCGCAAAGATAATGCCCATGCAGCAGGGCGACTTTGAAAAGCTTTACGAAGCTTTGGAAGGCAATCCCGTTACCATAAGATTCCTCGATCCGCCCCTTCACGAATTCGTTCCGACCGAACCCGAAGACATCAAGGAACTTGCAATGGCAAAAGGCAAGAGCGTCAGAAAAATCAAAGCCATTATCGAATCTCTCCACGAGTTCAACCCGATGATGGGCCACCGCGGCTGCCGTCTTACCGTGACTTATCCCGAGATAGCCGCCATGCAAACGAAAGCCGTCATTCGTGCGGCGATAAACGTCAAAAAGGCTCATCCCGATTGGAACGTCAAGCCCGAGATAATGATCCCGCTCGTCGGCGAAGTCAAAGAGCTCAAGTTCGTTAAGGACGTTGTCGTAAAGACCGCAGACGCCGAAATAGCCAAGGCTAAATCCAACCTTAAGTACGAAGTCGGTACCATGATAGAGATACCGAGAGCGGCCCTTACCGCCGACGATATCGCTAAAGAAGCCGAATTCTTCTGCTTCGGTACCAACGACCTTACTCAGATGACTTTCGGTTTCTCGCGTGACGACGCAGGTAAGTTCCTCGACGCTTATTATAACCAGAAGATATTCGAGAACGATCCGTTTGCCAAGCTCGACGTCGTCGGCGTAGGCAAGCTCATGAAGATGGCGGTAACGCTCGGCAAGAGCACCCGTCCCGAACTTCACTGCGGTATCTGCGGCGAACACGGCGGCGATCCGTATTCGATAGAGTTCTGTAACGCGATAGGTCTCAATTACGTTTCCTGCTCGCCGTTCAGAGTCCCCATCGCAAGGCTCGCGGCAGCACAGGCGCAGATCAAACAAAGCAAGCAGGCTAAATAATCGTTTCTATAAGCCGAGGCAGGTCGTCTTTAAATCGGTGACCTGTCCCGGCTTTTAAAGTATGAAGGTTCTTTGTCAAATGTTTGGGTATGGCACATAGAAAAAATTCACAAAGAAAATTAAAATTTTTGCTCAGCAGATGAAGAGATTTTAAAGAGAATAAATATACAAGGCGAAAAAATATGATAGGAGAAAAATTTACTTTATTACAATATTCAGTTAACGGCATCTTGGGATTGATTGAAACGCAACAATTTGTAATTCCTGAAATTCAACGTCCTTTTGTTTGGAAAAAAAGTCAAGTTCGTGATTTGATTGATTCGTTATTTAACGGTTATCCGACCGGCTATATAATTACTTGGAAAAACCCCGACGTACAAACAAAAGACGGTGGAAAATCTAACGGTAAACACGTTTTGATCGATGGACAGCAGCGCATTACAGCTTTAATGGCTGCTATTGCAGGTAAAGAAGTTCTCGATGAAGATTTTAATTGGGGTAGGATAAAAATTGCGTTTAATCCGCTGGCTACGGATAGCACGAAACGTTTTGCCGTGCAAGACGCTTCACACTTAAAAGATAAAAGGTGGATACCTGATATATCCGTTGTATTTGCAACTGATTTTAGGCAAAGAGCGTTTGAAAATGAATACGCAACATTGAATCCTGATGTTGACTTGGACATGTTGTCGGATATTATTGGGAAATTAAAAGGGATTGCAAATCGTCAAATCGGAGTAATCGAACTTGATCATTCCCTTGAAATTGACGAAGTAACCGAAATATTCATTCGTATTAACTCAAAAGGAACGCCGCTCAGCCAATCCGACTTTGTAATGTCAAAAATGGCGGCAGATATTGAACATGGAGGTAATACGTTAAGAAAGACGGTGGATTATTTCTGCCACCTTGCGGCCAAGCCTGAATTTTATTCTCAGATGATTCGCGATAAAGGCTTCCAAGGCTCTCTTTATGCAGAAAAAATTAAATGGCTCGCAAACGATTATGACGATATATACGATCCCGATTACGGCGATATGCTTCGCGTTTCATTTATGCATCAGTTCCGTCGCGGAAAATTGGCGGATTTAGTAAGTCTTCTTTCGGGTAGAGATTTTGAGACAAAAGAATACCGTGATGATATTATCGAAGATTCATATAAAAAGATGGATGCGGGAATCCAAAAATTTATTAATGAATATAATTTTCATCAATTCATAATGGCAATAAGGGGCGCAGGGTTCATTTCAAATAAACTTTTAAATTCTGCAATGACTCTCGATTTTGCGTATACGTTGTATTTAATGTTGCTTGATGATCCCTCTATTCCCAATGAGCAAATAAAGAGATACGTTCAAAAATGGTTTGTAATGTCTACGTTGACATCTCGCTATATTGGTTCGCCGGAAACCGTTATGGACAGAGATATGCGTTCTATTGCGGAGAAAGGTTTTAAAAATTTCTTTTCCGAAGTTGAGGCTTCTGCTTTGTCTGATACTTTTTGGAAAGTTACTCTGCCGCAAAATCTTGAAACATCGTCGGTTAACAGTCCTGCTTTTAATACGTTTATGGCTGCGCAAATAAATTTAAACTATAACTCTATGCTTATGAATGGAACAAAGATTGCAGATTTGGTAAACATTGCAGGAGATGTGCATCATATTTTCCCGAAAGCGTATCTCAAGAATAACGGCGTAGACAATAAAACTAAATATAATCAAGTGGCGAACTATATTTACCTTGACACCCAAGTCAATAAGGCTATAAGTGATGATGCTCCTTGTGTATATTTTGCGAAGGTAAAAACTCAATGTGAGACTAAACAAGTTGAATTGGGGAATATTTCCGATGAATCTTTATTAAAAAGCAATTTGGAGGAAAATTGTATTCCTGAGAATATATTCTTAATGGATGTTTCCGCTTATGACGAATTTCTAAATGAGCGCAGAAAGATGATGGCGGCGCTGATTGAAAAATATTACAAAGGTCTTTAATGTTTTTTGTACTGCCGATAATGAGATAGAGTTATTGTGACTTGTAAAGAAACGCCAATAAGAGTGGCAAGACGTAAATACGAAATACAGAAAAAAGGAATTTATAATATGTTGGAGATCGGTAAGAAAGCCCCGCAGTTTACTTTACCCGATAAAAACGGGAATATGGTCTCATTGTCCGATTTTATCGGCAAGAAAGTCGTTTTATATTTTTATTCAAAGGACAATACGTCCGGTTGCACGAGGCAGGCTTGCGCTTTCGCGCTCAAAAACAGGGAGATCGAAAACAAAAACGCGGTGGTTATAGGTGTCAGTAAAGACAGCGTAAATTCGCATCTCAACTTTGCCGCAAAATATAATTTGCCGTTCGTTCTGTTATCGGACACGGAGCTTTCGGCAATCAAAGCTTACGGAGTCCGGCAGGAAAAAAAGTTATACGGAAAAGTAAGTATGGGCGTTGTGAGAACGACTTTTCTGATCGACGAGCAGGGTAACGTGCAAGCGATAATGCCAAAAGTTAAACCCGACACCAACGCCGACGAGATATTAAAGTTGTTAAACGGTTAAAACCCGAGCGTGAAAACAACCGTTAAGGAGTGACGATGATTCTTTTTGTAATAATCCCCATCGTAATATTGATCATAATTCTCACCATATACTCGAGAAGGCCCGAAACTCGAGGAAAGCGTGGTGAAAAAATGGTTAAATATGTAGTGGGTGAAACGTTGGAAAACGTACAATACGTTATCAATAATCTGATTGTTGATAATAACGGCGCTACTTCCCAAATAGACCATATCGTTATAAATCCGCGCGGGGTATTCGTAATAGAAACAAAAAACTATTCGGGTGAGATCTACGGCTCTGAAAATCAGCGTGAGTGGACGCAGGTCTTGGCTTACGGCAACGTTAAAAACAAGTTGTATAATCCGCTTAAACAAAACGCCACGCACGTTTACAACGTTAAAAAAATCGTTGGAAATTTGCCTGTTTATTCTTTGGTCGTATTTGCTCAAAACAATACGGAACATATCGAGGCAAAAAACGTTATTCCCTTGTCTTCGCTTAAAAGCGCTTTGTCTTCCGGCAAATCCGTTTTATCACAAAAACAAATGGAATCGGCTTATCATTTGTTATTGAACAATAAAGTCGATATATCAACGGAACAACACGTTGAGAACGTCAGAAAGCAACAATGGAACGTAAAACACGGGATTTGTCCGAGATGTGGCGGCGATTTGGTTTTGCGAAACGGAAAGTACGGGACATTTTGGGGCTGTTCAAATTATCCGAAATGTAAGTTCATAAAAAACGAACAAGAACAAAGATCGATATCGACAAAATAAAGATTGAATAATATTACGTTCTCAAAAATTTTTTTAAGAACAATAAAGGAGCAGTTATGGAATATAAAGTTTACGGAAAAACCGTTGCCGTCAGGCTCGACAAGGGCGACGAGATCATGGGATCTATTTTGAAAATAGCCGAAAAGCTCGATATTTCGGCGGCGAACGTCACGGGCATCGGCGCTACGGACGATCTCACCGTAGGCGTTCTCGACCTTGATACCCGCGTTTACGAACCTTATACTTTTACGGGCAATCACGAGATAAACGCGCTCGTAGGCAACCTTACCGAAAAGGACGGAAAGCCTTATCTTCACCTTCATATCACCTGCACGGGCAAAGGTAACAAGGTCGTCGGCGGGCATCTTATCAAAGCCGTCGTCTCCGTCACGGGCGAGATATTTATAAACGTCTTAAACGGCGATATTTCACGCAAGTTCAGCGATGCCGCCGGTATCAACACATGGGATTTCTGATATCCCGTCTTATTCGTTCGTTTTCTGAAAAAGCGAAAGCGGCGTTTTACAAAAGCGGCGTTTTGTTATGCTTTTTTCGTTTAAGCTATTGACAATTTGACGCAATTAAGTTACAATAATAACGATAGGGCGGGCGGAGACAGGCGTTTTTGCCGCCCATTAAAATCTGATATAGGAGTGGATCATCATGAAATACGTTTGCGAAGTATGCGGCTATGAATACGACGAGGAACTCGGCGATCCCGATAACGGAATTGCCCCCGGCACGAAGTTCGAGGACCTCCCCGATGATTTCGTATGCCCCCTGTGCGGCGTCGGCAAAGATTCTTTTGCGAAAGAATAAGCCCGCATCAAAACTAAACCAAAACAAAAAATCGACGAGCGGTTTGACTTTGCCCGTCGTTTTTTTTTACTTTGAATTTGTTTCGTAAGGCGAAACGCATATCGCGTAGGGTTATTGTTCGTTTAATTTTTGTTTATTATTTGACATAACAGATCGTCTGTTGTATAATAAAAAACGGTGAACGGATATGAGAGAAAATGGTATCAAACAAAAAAACGTTGCACATTTCAATAATAAACTGGTTGCGAATTTGTTGCTCGACGAGCCGCTTTCTTGCATAGAACTATCTAAAAAGACCAAGCTTACGCACGTTGCCACGGGCATAATAGTCGACAGGCTGTTAAATATGGACCTTATACGATTCCACCGTGAAGAACCGCCCAAAAAGCGCAGTCAGGGAGGCCAGCACGTAAGATACGAGATAAACCCGAAAAGGGCGTACTATATCTGCATCAGTTTCCAATACGGCAGGGAGTCCTTTTCCGTTTACGATCTTGCGAAAAATTGCGTTTATTCCGAGAGTTTTGCCGACGATATGGTCGACGAAGCCGTTTTCGACGGCGTTATCAAGAGGATAAAAAAAGTTTTGGTCGATAGAAAAATATCGGACGACAGCGTTGCCGTGGTCTCGGTCGCTATCCCCGGCAGAATGGATACCGAAAGCGGCGAGATCATCGTTTCCACGAGGATAGACAAGGCGCTCAATTTAAAAGAAAAGCTGAAAAAAGCCTTTCCTTTTTCCGTGACCGAAGTGAAAAACGATATCGATTACGCGTGCCTTGGCAGCATTTTATCCGAAGAGTTCGATTACGGCAACGGTACGCATTTCTATCTTTACGTCGGTTGGAAGGGTATGGCTTGCTGTATCATATCCGACAAAAAAATAATCTGCGGGGCGAACGGTTTCTGCGGCGAAGTGGGTATGAATTACGTCGATAAAGAGCGTGGCAGACTGTCCGAGATGATCCCCGTAGAACATATTATGAACGATTGCCGAAAGATATTGAACGATAGTTCGGCAGATCTTAACGAGATAGTCAAACGTAGCTATTTAAACGCCGACATAAGGAACAAATTCATTGAAAACGCCGAGTTTTTCGGGGCGTTCATAAGCAATTATACAGACGTTCTCGGTTGCACTCATATCGTCTTCGCGGGGCCGATAACGGCCTATCCCGATTACTATTTCGAGTTTTTCAAAAGAAATATGATCGATCCCGAGTACGGCGCTATGATGAATTACAAAGTCGATATATCCACCGTCGACGCGACCAATATAGGGCAAATGCTTATGTCGAGACTACAGGCGCTCGATTGGGTGATGGAAAAATATTGACGGAGCTTTAAATAATTTTTGAATACGGTAAACTTATGGGTGCGCTTTTTGACGCACCTTTTTTATCGTATTTTTATTTTTTGCGTAATTAATATCCGATTAGTGTTGACATAATCAAAAAAAAGTGCTATATTATTCGTGTAACTGACTTACACGAACATTGAAAGTTGTCGGTAAACGGGAAAAATGAATACGAAATACGATTTTAAAAAAATTATTAATAATTTTGAACTTGACGGCGAGCTTACTTCATGCGAACGCTACGGCGAAGGTCACATAAACGAAACGTATCTTGCGACGGTGAACGATAACGGAGAAACCGTCAGATATATCCTTCAGAAGATAAACAAGTCGCTTTTTAAAAACGTCGATAAGCTTATGAGCAATATCGTCGGCGTTACCGAGTTCATACGCAAAAAGGTGGCGCAAAAAGGCGGTGATCCCAACAGGGAAGTGCTTACCGTGGTCTATACGAAAGACAAAAAGCCCTATTATTACGCGCCCGAATACGACGAGTATTTCAGAGTGTACGTCTTTATCGAGCGGGCGATAGCGCACATGAACGTTGAAAGAAAAGGTCAGTTCTATCAAAGCGCCGTGGCTTTCGGAACTTTTGCGATGTATCTTGCCGATTTCGATGCGTCGACGCTTTACGAGGTGCTCCCCGACTTTCATAACACCGCCAAAAGATACGAAAACTTTATGCATTCCGTTTCTGCGGACAAATTCGGGCGTAAACACAGCGTGATCAACGAGATAAACTTCGTTCTGGCGCGGGAGCGTTACTGCAAAAAGATAGTCGATCTGCTTTCTTCGGGGCAGATGCCTTTAAAAGTCACGCATAACGACACCAAGCTCAACAACGTTATGCTCGACGAGGCGACCGACGAGCCCGTGGCGGTCATAGACCTTGACACGGTCATGCCGGGCAGCATATGTTACGACTTCGGCGACAGCATACGTTTCGGCTGTAACCCCGCCGTGGAAGACGAAAAGGACTTGAGCAAGGTCGTTTTCGATATGGGGCTTTTCGAGGAATACACCAAAGGCTACCTGTCGGCTATGGGCGACAGCATAACGAAGACCGAAAAGGACAATCTTGCGTTCGGGGCCATCATCATGACTTACGAGTGCGGAATGCGCTTTTTGGCCGACTATCTCGACGGCGACACGTATTTCCACACCAAGTACGAGGGGCAAAACCTCGATAGGGCGAGAACTCAATTCAAGCTCGTTGCGGAAATGGAAAATCAATTTGACAAAATGAAAAATATAGTCAAAAAGTATTGATCTTAAAAAAACGTTATTTTTTCGGAGAATAAAAATGAAAATAATAGTTGCGGATAATTACATTCATTTAAGTGAAATAGCTGCCAATATCATGGCGGACGTGATACGCGATAAGCCCGACGCGGTTTTGGGCCTTGCGACGGGTTCAAGCCCTATCGGCGCGTATAAAAAGCTCGTCGACGCGTACAGCAACGCGCATTTGTCGTTTTCCAAAGTTCGCACTTATAACCTTGACGAATATATCGGACTCGACGCGTCGCACGTTCAGAGTTATCATTATTTTATGCGGTCGAAGCTATTCGACCTCGTCGACCTGAAAGCCGAAAACACGCACGTTCCAAGCGGCGTGGGCGACGATCTTACGAAAAACTGCCGCGAATACGACGAGATGCTTTCATCTTGTCCGAGAGATATACAGCTACTTGGCATAGGCTCCAACGGTCATATCGGTTTCAACGAACCGGGCACGCCGTTCGACAGCAGAACGCATATAGTTTCGCTTACCGAAAAGACCAAAAAGGATAATTCCCGCCTGTTTGCCGCCGACGAAAAAGTGCCCGATCGGGCTATAACCATGGGCATTAAGGATATTATGTCCGCAAAGAAGATATTACTTATAGCTTACGGCGCAAATAAAGCCGACGCTATCTATAATACCGTTTGCGGTAAAGTGACCGAAAACTGCCCCGCGAGCGTTCTTCAAAAACACAAGGACGTGACGCTCGTTTTGGATACCGAGGCGGCGTCGAAGCTCGACAAAAGCATCATCGAAAAATAAGCCTTAAAGCGCAAAATTCAATAGTCAAATCCAACTTTGCCATAAAAAAAACGACCGCATTCAGGCGGTCGTTTTTGTGATTTAACAATTATTATTATTTAAAACGCTCTTTTACGTGGGGGCGTTTTCTTCCGTTCTTATAGCCTTTTTGCTGCGTTTGTTTTCATACATCAATTCGTCGGCGCGGCGTATAACGTCTGTTACGGTAGTATCGATATTCGGATCGAAAGAGGCGATACCGATGGCGACGCTCACCTGATGCCAGATGCCGTCCGATTTTGCGCGGATCTCGTTACTCTTTCTCTCGAATTTTGCGGTAAGCTCGTCCTTATTGCGGTAGTCTTCGTTCTGCAAGATAGTGGCGAACTCGTCGCCGCCTATCCTGAATACGGGGCTGTGATTGAATACGCGACAAATAAGCGAACTTGCCGTTTGCAGGTAAATATCGCCTTTTTCGTGGCCGTATCTGTCGTTGACCGACTTTAGATCGTCGCAATCGAATATACCTACGGCAAATTCGAGTTGACCTTTGGTATCGTTTATCCTGTTCTGTATCTCGCGGACGTAGATATCGAAAGCACCCTTATTATGGACGGACGTGAGCGCGTCGCCGTAAGCAAGGTCGTTAAGATCGCTTATATAGTCCTTTAAGTGCGAAGTGAGCTTGTTGAACGTGTGCGTCAATATACCGACTTCGTCGTCGCCGTTATACGTCAGCTCGAAATCGTAATTGCCTTCGTTGACCTGCAGCGCCGCCGCGGTAAGATCTCTCAAAGGTGCCGTGATATGTTCCGCAAGTTGGAACGTTAAAGCTATAAATATCACGAGTAATAATGCGGCAATAGCAACCGCATATTTGATAAGATTGTACCAATTTGCGTTGATCTCGTTGGTGGGGACGGTAACGTTGAGACGCATACCGTTATCGAGTTCCATCCATACGGCTTGCTTTTCCACACCTTCGAATTTATAAGTGATAAAGCTGCTTTCGCTCAAAAGCCCGACGGGAACGGTGGGTTTGGTCTCTTCCGTCATCGACTTGATATCGTAATGCGGGTGATATATGATGTTTCCGAAACTGTCGTTGATGAAGGCGTAGCCGTTATCGTATAACGTTATGTTCTTCGTCTGATCGACTATCGTATCGTAGTCTATTTCCATTCCGATCACGCCCAAAAATCTGCCGTCCGTATAATAAACGGGCACGTTGTAAGAAAAGACGTAAATGTTGATAGTGTCGGTGTAGTACGGGGAAAGCCATATAGACGTTCCGTTGTATTTGGGGACCGTGAACCAGACGAGTTCCGAAATATTATCGGTGTCGTAAAGGTTGATGTCGGTAGGATTGTATTCTTTAAAGCCCTCTCCGTCGATATCGACGAACCAAAAGCCTATTTCGTCGGAAGAAAATTCGGGGTCTATCCTGTAATAATAAGTTAAAACGCCTACGGTGTTTTTGGCCGTCTTTTCAAAGACGCTCTTGACTTTGTCGAGATGCTCGCCGAGCTCGCCCGTTTCGGTGGTTTTGAGGTCTTCTTCCGCAAAACTGTACACCGTTTCGACAGACTGCATAATGCTGTCAAAATACGAGTCGAGATTTTTTTTGCCCGTTTCGCACATTAAATACAATATTTGATTGGAGGAGTCGTTCCCAAGGTCACGAATGGAGATCGACGCCAGAATCGTTGCAACGGCAGTCGCTACGATTATCGCGCAAGCCGTCAAAACGATTATTTTCGTTCGTATTGAATGCATGGTTTGTCCTTCGGATCTATTGCGTTTACGGCTTTTTTCGCGTAAAAAGCGATGGTCTTTATTAAAAAGCCGACTTTTTTAATAATTCAACGTACGCATATATGCGCACGTATCGTGTTATATTATATCATATACGAAGATTTTTTACAAGAATATGCGACGTACTTTCGCAATTTTTTCGTTATTCCGAAATAACGGTCGGGCAGGCGGTAAGCGATCGTCCCAAATAAAACGCGACTATTTATATCGACGGCGCTTTCCGCCGGAATTGAAAAAACGCGCGCAATATCAAAAAAATCGGAGCGAAAACGGCCCCGATCGTTTGATTATCTATAAGCGATTTGCGTTACTTTTTTGCCAAAGTTGCGATGAACGTTGCGATATTCATTTCGTGCAATCTGCCTTCGCCGTTGGTGTCTTCGTAAAGGCTTATAAGGGTAAACCCCGCCTCGAGCTGACCGTTTATCTGTTCTTCGAGCGTGTGCGAAAACTGCATTCCCGCGTCGTCCTCTTCAAGCTGTTTTCTTTGGTTTTCGTTGATGAGAGGATCGAACGGCAGAGAGTTTACTATCGCCTTTTCGTCGTTGTCGACGATATAGTTTATACCGTTATCCATACCGGCGATGAGCCTTCCGCCTTTTTTGAGAACGCGGAAACACTCGCGCCAGATACTTTTTACTTCCTTGACGTAGCAGTTGGAAACGGGGTGGAATATAATATCGAATCGGTCGTCGTCAAAGGGGAGCGGTTTGGTCATATCTCCACGTATAATGCGGATATCGTAGCCTTCGCGCATGGAGACCAGCTTTTCGCTTTCGAGTTGCCGCAGAGAATAGTCGAGTACCGTGCAGTCTGCGCCGAGCGCGGCAAAGATGGGCATCTGCTGTCCGCCGCCGCTCGCAAGCCCCAATACCTTTTTGCCCTTTATATCGCCGAACCATTCGTGCGGAACGGGTTTTGTGGGAGTTAGCGCCACGTCCCATTTGCCGTTTTTAGCGTTTATAAACTGTTTGTGGGTGATAGGCACGCCCCATTCCCAGCCTTCTTCTATCCAGCGGTCGATGGTCGCCGCGTTGATATCCTGATAATCCATTTTTCCGTCCTTTTTAAATCTTTTTTCCGCTATTCAGCGCTTTATTTCGAGCATCATCGAGTATTCTTTCAAAAGAGTTCCGTCTTTTAATCTGATGGCGTTCGGCTTTTCGGCGTAAGTTTTAAAGCCGAGTTTTTCATAAAGCGCCCGCGCCCGCTCGTTTCCCTCGATATATTCGAGTTCTATCTGCATAATGTTTTCGTTGGCTTTGGCAAGCTCTGTCATTTCCGTCATCAGTCGCGTGCCGAGCCCCTGCCCCCAAAATTCCTTTATTACCGTTATCGCAACGTAGGCGCGGTGGCGCGTTTTTATGCGCGTTCTCCACATTACGTTGGCGGTGGCTATTACTCTACCGTCCAAAAAGCAGGCGAACATGGCCTCGCTTTCGGAATTGTTTATCCTGTCGAACACGGCTTTTTCGCTTTCGGGGGTGTACTCGACGCAATCTTCGGGATAGCGCAGCAAAAAATCCGTTTCCGCCGCCGTGATATAAAGGTATTCGAGCATGGCGGAAACGTCTTTTTCCCGAGGACTTCTCACGGTGGCGACCCTTCCGTCTTTAAGTTTGTATTCAAATTCTTTGATTATCATAGCGTTTGCTCCTTTTCGTTAAGTGATCCGCGGGTTTATTTGATATCTATCCAGATGCCGATATCGTGCATGGACGAGTTTTCGACTGCTTTATAAAACCGTTGCGCCTCGTCGTTGCTCGCGGTGAGGGCGACAAGCGAAGTTATCCCGTCGGCTTTCAGCTTATTTGTCAAAGCGCGCATAAGAGCTTGCGCAACGCCGTTATGACGATAACTTTTCAACACGCAGATCCAGTCGAGATAGGCTTTTAAAGTGCCGTCGAAACGGCTTGCTATCAGATCGCAGTCGATCCTTCCCACGACAGCGCCGTCGACGTACGCCAAAAACGAAAGGGAACTTATAAAACGCCTGTCCGAAAAGCTCGCCTCAACGGAACTTAAGTAAGCGTCGTCTATCTCCCAACCCCACACGTCCTCTTCTTCGCGCAGGCGCTTTTCAAAAGTCACCACGTCGATTATCTTGTTCTTCGTGAAGGGTTCTATCCTGATATCCATAGGGCGTTTCTCCTTAAAAGTCTGCCTATAACTTCATTATCGCCGCCTTTTGCGTTTTTCGGCGCCGTTCGTCGGCTTTAAAATACACCTTTATTATATCATCGGAAATAAAATAACACAAACGAATATAGGGCGATATCGTCATTTGTCGGTTTCAAATAATGATCGTCGCCGTTTTTTATGGCGCAAAAGGGAGGGCGGACGTTGCCTGAAAATCAAAACGCAAATAAAAAATATAATATTTTTTAAACAAATTTATCAATAATAGTTTATTTTGTCTCGTTTCTATGCTATCATATAATAAAGTCACTGCGTCGATAACGACGTCGCCGTAAAAAGAAAGGACTTATTACGGGGCAAAAGGAGACAAAATGAGATCGGTCAAAGAAATTTATAAGATCGGATACGGGCCGAGCAGTTCGCACACCATTGGTCCGACTGCCGCGGCGCAGTATTTTATGCGTGTCTACCCCGACGCCGAAAGATACGTTGTGACTTTATTCGGCTCGCTTGCCTATACGGGCAAAGGCCACGGCACTGATAAGACCTTGAAAAAGGTCCTCGGCGAAGGCAAAACGGAAGTCGTTTTCGACAAGATAACGCAAAAAGGTCACCCCAACGCGATGGTCTTTTCGGCGGTATATCCTACTAGCGGAAAAACTTGCGAGATCTGGTCGGTGGGCGGCGGAGATATAAAGATAGCGGGCGTTGAAGATACTTCAAGCGACGTTTATTCCGAAAAGAACTTCGAGCAGATAAAAGCCCGCTGTATAAGCGGGAATTTGTCTTTGAGCGATTACGTTCGTTTACACGAGCCGGACGCTTGCGACCACATGAAAAACGTGTGGGAAGTTATGAAGGCCGCCATTCGCGAAGGCCTTACGAAAACGGGTGAACTCCCCGGCGGATTGAAAGTGTTAAGGCGTGCAAAAGAGCTTATTTCAAGCGATTCGTCGCGATCGGATACGGAAAAGCGCATCGCCGCTTACGCTTTTGCCGTCGCCGAACAGAATGCGGCGGGAGAAATGGTAGTTACCGCTCCTACTTGCGGCTCGTGCGGGGTGCTTCCGGCGACGCTCTATTATTTTCAGAACGCTTTCGATTGCCCGAACGAAGAGATATATAACGCGCTCATGTGCGCGGGCGTTATCGGCAACGTGATAAAGCATAACGCGTCTATATCGGGCGCGGAATGCGGCTGTCAGGCGGAAATAGGCAGCGCCTGCGCTATGGCTGCCGCCGCGATAGCTTACCTTGAAGGGCTCAAACTCAACGAGATAGAGTATTGCGCAGAAATGGCTATCGAGCACCATTTAGGTTTGACGTGCGATCCCGTCGGCGGGTTAGTGCAGATACCCTGCATCGAGAGAAACGCGCTTGCCGCCATGCAGGCGTTCAACTTCGTCAGCATTGCTCCGACGCTTGCCAAGAGCCGTAAAGTCGATTTCGATACGATAGTCCTTACGATGTACGAAACGGGTTGCGACCTTGCCAACAAGTATCGCGAAACGTCTATCGGCGGTCTTGCAAAACACTTCAAACCCAATTGAAACGGCGTGCAAAACTTGACGTCAAAACGCCAAAAGCCCGCCTATAAGTCGATAAACGATAAAAATGCCACGAAAAAGGAGAATCGAATTGGAATTTAACGATCTTACCATCGAAGAAAAAATGAGACTGCTCGCGGGAAAGAACGTCTGGCAAACGGACGATCTTAACGGCAAATTATATACCGTATGCGTTTCCGACGGCCCCGTGGGCGTCAGAAAGCCGTATAGTAACGACGAGGGTTCGACCGCCACGGGCGATATGCCGGCGATAGCTTATCCTTCCATAGAAGTTCTTGCCGAAACGTGGGACGAAGGGCTTGCCCGCGAAATGGGCGAATGCCTTGCCGACGACTGTATAGAAAAAAACATCGACGTACTGCTTGCTCCGGGTATCAACGTAAAACGCAGCCCCGTGTGCGGCAGAAACTTCGAGTACGTTTCCGAAGATCCCTACCTTGCGGGCGTTTTCGGCAGGGAATACGTTGACGGGTTGCAGTCAAAGCACGTCGGCGCGACAGTCAAGCATTATTTTGCAAACAATAACGAATTCGGCAGGCTCAACACGTCTTCCGACGCGGACGAAAGGACCTTTCACGAGATTTATCTGCGCAATTTCGAGATAGCTTTACAAGCAAAGCCTTGGGCGGTAATGTCCTCCTATAACCTCGTTAACGGCGTAAGAATGTCTCAAAACGGCAAGTATTTAAAGGTCTTGCGCGACGAACTCGAACACGGCGATTCGCTCGTTATGTCCGATTGGGGCGCGGTAAAAGATCATACGGCTTCCGTCAAGGCGGGCACCGATCTTGAAATGCCTTTCAATAAAGAACACCTCGACGCACTTATTAATGACCGTAACGCGGGGCGTATCTCCGATAAAGAAATAGACGTATGCGCGGGGCGCGTCTACGATTTTATCAAAAAAGCCGAGAAAAACGCGTCCGAACGCAAGGTGACTCGTACGATAGAACAAAGGAGAGAGGTCGCCCGCAAAATTGCCCGCGAGGGGATAGTCCTTTTGAAAAACGACGGCGTTCTGCCCATTAAGAATAATTTAAGAGTTGCCGTGACGGGGCGCGAGATAGATCGTTATTACGCGGGCACCGGTTCGGCGAGGGTGTTCCCCGAAAAGAAGCCGACGTCGCTTATCGAAGCGCTTGATAAAAAGCTCGGAAATAGCCTTCTTTCAAGCGATTTCGACGAGTTTTCAGATAATTACGTCAACAGCTTTAAAAACGCGTCGGACAGCGACGTTTCGATATTCGTTTGCGGCCGCGAGCAGGGTGAAGGCTGGGATCTTCCCGATATTAAACTTAACGGCACCGACGAAAAGCTTATCAAAACGTTTGCGAAAAGGAACAAAAACACCGTCGTCGTAATGTTCGGCGGCGGCGCGACAGACGTTTCCGGGTGGATAAACGACGTTGCCGCTTTGCTATACGTCGGTTACGTCGGCGAGATGGGCGCCGAGGCTATTGCCGACGTTCTTTGCGGCGCTTGCCCCAACGGTCGGCTTACCGAAACTTTCGCGGCGGCGGACGATTACCCGAGCGAAAACGTTCCCTTCGACGGGCTGACGTACGATTATCAGGAAAAACTCGACGTAGGTTACAGATATTTCGACAAGCATCCCGAAAAGGTGATATTCCCGTTCGGGTTCGGGCTTTCTTATACGAGTTTCGATTATAAAGACCTGTCCGTCGAAAAGCTCGGCGACGCGGTGAAAGTCCGTTTTGAAGTGACGAACACGGGTAAGGTCGACGGCGCCGCCGTGCCGCAGATATACGTTTCTTCCGTCGACGGAAAAACAGATAAGCCTTTAAAGCAACTTTGCGGATTTAAAAAGGTTTATTTAAAAGCGGGCGAAACTCGCCAAGCGGAGATAACTCTCGACGATAAAGCCTTTTCTCATTGGGAAAACGGCTGGGTGACCGATAACGGCAAATATCTTTTGATCGTCGCCGAAAACACCTTAAAGCCCGTTCTCGAAACGACGTTGACGATTTGACCGGCTGTTACATAACAATTATCGAACCGTCAATATAGCCGCACTCAAATTTCTACGCATAAAACAAGCCGAAGACGAACTCGTTTCGCCTTCGGCTTTAACTTTGTCGTATAAAACCGTGTGTTATTCCGTATGCGGAAGTTATTGACCTACGTTATCGGCGGTGAAGGTTATCCTGCCGTTACTTAAATAGGCGCCGAAAGTTCCTTTGACGGTGTAATCGACGGGCGTCGCGTCGGAAAAGTCGAGATAACCCGTGTACTTTGCCTGATCGACGTAAGAACCCGTTATGTGATAGTTCCGGGCTTTGCCGACGACGTAATCGGTAAGCTCGGCGTCGTCGGTAACAAGCTCGACCTTGAAGCCTTCGTTCATAGTCGTGCCGCCGTCGTCGGTAGTGACCTCTCCCGCCTTATATCCGATAATCTTAACGGTGACTTCTTTGCCGTAGAGGGCGCGCGCGTCTACCTCGGGGCGGAACGCGGTCGTAACGTGATAGTCGGCCGTTATCTTGGGGTAAGGCGGCTCCCCGCGGACTTCGTTAAAGATGGATGAGATCTGCTCGTTATTGACAAATACTGCCTCATAAACAACGTAATCGGTATTCATCGGTCCCTCGCTCGTTGAAGAATTTCGTTTCGCCGCGCCAAATCCGCAGGCGGTTAGGTTTAAAGTCAAGGACAAGACAAGCGTTAAAATAAGGCAAATTGCGTTTCTTTTCATTTCGATCGCGTTCCTTTTTTCGGAAAACGCTCAGTTTTCCTTTTTCCTTGCGACGACCGCTGCGCCGACAGCCGTAACGATAGCAAGTATGCCCGCGCCTAAACATATCCCCGCGCCGCAACCGTTTGTCGAAGGTTTTTCCTTGTCGGGCTCGGTCGATCTATGAGTGTAAGTCACTTCTTCGATTTCGCCGTCGGCTTCTTGGTTAAGTTCGTCGAGGTGCTCTTCATCCATCAGCTCCTGCGTTTCCGCTTTGAAAGAATCGAGTATCCCTGGCGCCGCCATAAGGTTTTGCTTTAATGGAACTCTTATAAGGCAATTATACCACAATTTGAGGTTATAATAGTGCTCGAATTTGTTTTTGCCGTAATTCTTGGTGCAAACGGTATTAAGGCTCGTAGAGTAGAACTTGGCGTCGTACGGCCCGCCGAGCAAGGACACCTCGTCGTTGCTCCAATACCAATGGTCTTCCGCAAAAACGGCGAAAGCGGCAAGCGGAGTGTTGACCTTGAGCGTTCCCGTTGTGAAATCGAATAACGAGCCGCGGATATTCTTGTTGTGACGAATATATTCTTTTTCCGTGCCGGATGGGAGAGCGTTCAACGAATAAGCGGGCGCGGTGAAGTATACGCCTATCACCCTGTCGTTTTTGAGTGCGAGAGGGGAATCCTGCGAGAGGTTGGATTCGGTATCGAACGAAACGGCTATCGCGCCGTAGTCCGATTGCGAATTGCCGATAAGGTTGGTATTGAAGTAGCTGTGAGCGGCGTTTACGCCGTTGGCGCTCAACGTCATCGAAAGCAGCGTTGCGGAGGCGTTTCCTATAAGCTGCGTTCTGTCGTAGTATCTGGTCGTTTTCCCGTCGGGTTTATTGTAAACGGTATAGGAAAAAGATCTTGCCTCGTAAGAAGTGTAGCCGTAGTTGGGCCCGTCCTTATACGTCCAGACCGTTGCGCCCGTCTCGAAACTTACCGTGCCGTAAGTTATCAGCGTGTTCGTAAGATAGCAGTAGGTAGGTTCGCCCGTCAGCGCGCTGTCTTTTTTGCTTTCGAGATCGATTATCGAGCCGAAATAGCCGTCCTCGAATTTATCTCTGCGGTCTTTGCTGACGTCGCTTGATATCGCCACGACGTCCTGTACGAAAGCGCCGTAATAGGTCGTTTTAACGGTGTATTCGTAGTAGATCTCTTTTATAATATCGGATATCTGATACTCGAAAGCGTGCGAATAATAAAGAGACCTTACGATGGCGTCGAATCCGTTTTCGTCCGCCAAAAGCGCGTTTTTGTAATTGTCGAAAGCGTCCAAAACGTTCAACGCAAAGTGCGCGTCTTTATTGACTTCTTTTGCGGTCACGCGGTAAATTATAACGTTCACGGCGTCGGCTGCGACGGCGGCGATTGCTTCGTCGTTTTCGGCGGTGAGAGCTCCGTAGTCGTTAAAGTCGAGCGCGTCGAAGTTGGTTTTTATCTTGTCGGCTATTTTATTTTCGAGCGCCTCTCTGTAATTATCGATATGCCAGGAGGGGAGCTCTTCGCTGACGGGCAAAAAGTCGCTTTCCAAAACGACGTATCTGCCGTCAAAGTCCGTGGGAACACCGTTTTCGGTGGTGTAACGCAATATATGATCGTCGTTTTCGTCCTTGTCGAAGATGAGGATTATACGGGAATTATCTATCGTGCCTTTGCGCTCGTCTGAAGCGGCGGCGTTGTACCAATCCTTTAAAGCGTTTATCCGCATAGCTTCGAACTCGGTGGTGAGCTTGTCGAGCGAATTCGTGCAATGATCGTCGTTGAAATTCTTGAAATATTGGCGATAATCCCTTGCCCTGTCCGTTCTCGAAATAAACTCGGTCTCGGCTTTAAGCTCGGCCATTGCCTTGATGATATCGTCGAGTTTTGCGTCCATAACGTTTATCTTGTCGTTGATCATCGTCAGCTGATACTGTATATTTTTAAATGCCTCTTCGGTCGGATCTTTGACGACGCCGATAAGCTTTAAAAAAGTCATTGCGTTCGAGTAATAATTAAAAGAGTTTCTCAATATCGAACCTATAGTCACGTTGCCCGAATAGTCGCCGAAAAGTGCGTTGAACGCGGCGACGGCGAGTTCTCCCGCAGTCTCTCCCTTGGGCCTGCCTTGAGCTTCGCCGAGCAAGACTTCGTTTTCCTCCGCCTTAACTTGCGCTTTTAAGTTGACGTTACAGCCGCCCGCGGGGACGCGCGGTTTCGGACCTTTATCCGCTATAAACTGGGACGTAAGCAAAGAAACCGATTTTGTCAGAGAGAACGAAGAAAGATTGATAAGGCTTATTCAGATAGAACAGATATCCGCGGCAAAAGATATAAAAATTATCGTCGAAAACGAATATATAGACGGATACGTCTTCGGGCCTAACGATTTTGCCGCAAGTATGGGGCATATCAAAGATATGTATAATCCCGACGTTCAAAGCGAGATAAAAAAGGCAGCGGCGGTCATACTCGACAGCGGAAAGACTCTGGGCGTTTCACTCAGCATGGTAAAAAAAGCCGAAGAACTCGAATACTGGCGCGATATGGGCTGTACTTTGTTTTCTTTGGGCGCCGATTACGGGTTTATAAGAGAAGGCGCGAAAAATCTTCTCGACTTTTGTAACGGCAGTTTGAAACGATAAGGGCAAAAGATATATTGTTGAAAACGCATTGCGAATTTTAGCAGTCATATTATTATCGGTAACAAATGTAAAATTCAGATAAGGAGAATCATTCTTTATGAAAACAGGTGTTTACGTACCATTGATAACGCCGTTCAAAGAAAACGGAGAAATAGACTACGAAGTTTTGGCAAAAGCGACGAAATTCGTGCTCGCAAAGGGTGCTGACGGCATTTATTCTTGCGGCGGCACGAGTGAGTTCAATCTTTTAACTACGGAAGAGAGAAAGCGTTGTCTTGAAGTCATCATCGAAAACGCCGGCGGCAAAGAAGTTATCGCGCACGTCGGCTCGCAGTCTACGGCGGAAGCGGTCGAACTTGCTAAACACGCCGAAAAAGCGGGGGCGAATATGCTTTCGGCAGTCGCGCCTTATTATTTCGGATACACTTTTGCGCAGATAAAAGAGTATTTTAAAAAGATAGCGTACGCAACGAGTCTTAACTTAATGATATATAACGCGTCGCAGGCACGCACTTACTCTCTGGACGAATTGAGAGAACTTCTTTCCGACGAGAAGATAACCGCGGTCAAATACACGGGATATAACTTCTATTATCTCGAAAGACTTATTGACGACTATCCCGACAAAAAGTTTTACACGGGTGTGGACGAGGCGTTTTTGGCGGGCGCGGCGGTAGGCTCGGACGGCGCGATAGGCACGACCTATAACTATTACGCCGACAAGTATATCGAGGCGAGAGCGCTTTTCAAACAAGGCAAGAACAAAGAGGCGCTTGAAATAATACATAAATTGAACAAAATAACGGAATGCCTTATCGCCAGGAACAATAACGTTATCGCGGCGACTAAATACGTTATGAGTTTGCAAGGGCTTGATATACTTCCCGTATCGAGAGAGCCTTTCTCACCGCTTACCGAAGCGGATAAAGCGGCGATAAAAGCCGTTTACGATAGCGTGAAATTCTGATTTTTATCTGTAAGGACGTACTTTATGAAAGTCAAAGTTATAGAAAACGGGACCGTTTACGATAATCAGCAGCCTTTCGGATATTCTGCGTGGCCGACCTGTACGGTCTTAAACGACGGCGGTATAGCGGTCGTGTTTTCGGGCAACAGGCTCTGGCACGTCTGCCCTTTCGGAAGATTGTATCTGACTAAATCATACGACGGGGCGAAGACCTGGACTAAAGCCGAGACCATTATAAACACGGTGCTTGACGACCGCGACGGCGGGATATGCGTTTTCGGTGAGAATAAAGACAAGATATTCGTGTCGAGTTTTACTAACACTGCCGAACTTCAGACAGACATTATCAAAGATATGCGCCCCGACCTTTCGCCGGTAAACGACGCGTATTACGATTATCTGTTTTCAAAATACGACAAGGCTGAAGTATACGATAAATACCTCGGCGGAAGTTGCGCCGTAAGCAACGATAACGGCAAAACTTTTTCCGATTTTGTATTACTGCCCGTACATACGCCGCACGGCCCGTGCGTTGATAAAAACGGCGAATTGATCTTTGTCGGAAAAGCTTTGCAAGACAAAGAAAAATACGGTGAATACGCCGCGCTCCCAAAAGGTTTTTATATGCTTACGAGCAAAGACGGTATATCGTGGACTGTCAAATCGAAGGTGGTCGACGGCGATATACCCGAATACGAAGGGCTTTCGGAGTCTCACGCCGTGGTCTTGCCGAGCGGGCGAATACTCGTGCAGATAAGATATAACGGAAAGGACAAACACGGTATCTGTCAGACTTATTCGGATGACGGCGGCAAAACTTTCGGTGCGTTGCGGTTCGTTATCGAAAAAGGATTTCCGCCGCACCTGAAACTTTTGAAAAACGGCGCCGTTATGTCGAGTTACGGCTACAGGTTCGACGATATGGGCATAAGGGCGAGGATAAGCAAAGACGGCGGTGACAGTTGGTCGGAGGAGCTGCTTATCGTCGCTCACTCGAAAAACCCCGACCTCGGCTATCCGACGACCGTCGAACTTACGGACGGCACGTTTTTAACGGTATATTATATGATACCCGAAGGCTGTAAAAACGCGGGGATATATTATACCAAATGGTGTATAGAGTAGCATCGGGCAAAACCCTGAAAAAGTTTCGGAAACAGCGATAAATAAAGCGTAGATTTTATTTGCGATATGCCGACGGCAGAAGGACGGACTATGAAAATTATTGATAAATTAAAAGCAAAAAACACCGATCTTTTCGGCGCGAAAGCCGTTACGATAGCCTTTTTGGGCGACAGCGTAACGCAAGGTTGCTATGAGTGTTATTTTGACGAAAACGGCGTTATACAAACGGTTTTCGACAGTAAAAGCGCATATCCTACGCGCGTAAAAGAGATATTGAACACCTTATATCCGTCGGCGCAGATAAATATCGTAAACGCCGGCATAAGCGGCGATAACGCGGCAAACGGCAATGTCCGTTTTGAAAGAGACGTCGCGCCGTACAATCCCGATCTCGTCGTGGTGGCGTTCGGGCTCAACGATTCTTGCAGCGGCAACGATCTTAAAGTTTATACCGACGCACTCGAAAGCATTTTCGCAAAAACTAAGGCTATCGGCGCGGAGTGTATATTCCTTTTCCAGAATATGATGGCCACCAAAGTCAGTTGCCACTTAAAAGAAGACAGAGAAAAGGAACTTGCCAAAAATTTGGCGGAAGTCCAAAATGGCGGCACGCTCGATAAATATTATTCGGCGGCAAAAGAGACGGCGTTAAAATGCGGCGTAAGATTCTGCGATATTTATTCCGCCTGGAAAAAGATGGCGGGCGGCGGCGTGGACGTAACGGATATGCTCGCCAACTACTACAATCACCCGAAGCGTGAGTTTCACTATTACACGGCGTTAAAAGTCGTGGAAAAAATGTTTGAATAACACAAAAGGTATTACGTTTATAAAAGGTATTACGTTATGAGTTTTAAAAAAGATTTCTTATGGGGAGCGGCTACCGCGGCGCATCAGGTGGAAGGCGCATATCTTGAAGACGGCAAAACGCTTAACGTCTGGGACGCGCTCGTAAACGATAAAAGGGTAAAAAACGGCGAAAACGGCAAAGTGGCGTGCGACCATTATCACCGTTTCCGTGAAGACGTGGCGCTGATGAAGGAGATAGGACTCAACAGCTATCGTTTTTCCGTATCGTGGGCGAGGATAATTCCGAACGCCGACGGAAAGATAAACGAAAAGGGCGTCAGGTTTTATAAAGACCTCGTTACCGAACTCGTAAATGCCGGTATCGAGCCGCTTTGTACGCTATATCACTGGGATATGCCCATGTGGGCGTACGAACGCGGAGGCTGGAAAAATCCCGAAGTAGTCAAGTATTTTTCGGATTATACCGAAGCGGTGGTCGACGCGCTTTCAGATAAGGTGAAATATTGGTTTACCTTTAACGAGCCGCAGTGTTTCGTCGGGTGCGGGCACGTCGACGGTTTTCACGCTCCGTTTGAAAAAGTCACGGCATACGAAACGGAGATAATAACGAGAAACGTTATGCTGTCGCACGGCAGCGCGGTCAAAATAATAAGAAAATACGCCAAACAAACGCCTTATATCGGGTTTGCGCCGACCGCAAGTCTTAATATGCCGACCAAAGACGGCTCGGTGACCGAAGAAGACGCTTACGAGTTCACGTTTGACGCAAAAAGGTTTTCCGTAAGCAGCGCGGCTTGGTGGGCGGATCCTATCGTTTTGGGCAAACGCCCCGACAATATGGGCTTTTTGAGCGACGACGACCTGAAAGAAATTTGTCAGCCGCTCGATTTTTACGCGTTCAACATTTATACTTTGTTTTATCCGGAATGGGAAAAATACGACGGCGCAATGAACTATGCGGGCGCGCCGAAAACGTCCAACGGTTGGCTTATCGTTCCCGATTGCATCTATTGGGCGGCAAAATTCTTTTATAAAAGATACGGGCTTCCGATACTCTGTTCGGAAAACGGTATCGCCAACGCCGACTTCGTTATGTCAGACGGCAAAGTTCACGACCCACAGAGAGCGGAATATTTAAAAGCGTATTTATCGGCTTTACTTAAAGCGTCGGACGAGGGCGTGCCGGTCATAGGCTATCAATATTGGTCGTTAATTGACAATTTCGAGTGGTCGGCGGGCTACGATCCGCGCTTCGGGCTTGTGTACGTTGACTACAAAACGCAGAAAAGAACGATAAAAGATTCCGCTTATTATTATAAAAAAATAATCGAATCTAATGGTGATATTTTGATATGAACGATTTAATAAGGCTCAAAGAGTTCAAAATAATGACTATAAGTAGTCTGGAAAAACTTTTGCCGGATAAAACTCCCGAATTAGCGGAAACGGAAAATACCTGTTTTACCAACGAGGTTTTTAATTATCAAATCGCATATTATTCAGATAATCTTTTGATGCTTCAGGATTGTCGTTGGGAGATAGTCAGCGATATTGTTTCCTTCATAAAGATAAGACCTGTAAAACTTATTCCTTGTACGACGCCCGTTTTTGAAGATGCGGACGACTATTATCTTGTAAAAAAGCCTGCGCTTATCCCCGAACTGCTTGTAGAAGAAAATGCATTTCATCCCGGTTGTAAGATATGGCAGTCTTTATTTGTGACAATTAAAGGCGATCTGCCTGTTGGTAAGCACGAGATAATTGTAAAGTTAAAAGACGAAACGGGAAATGAACTTGGCAGTTGTACATATAATTTGACCGTGCTCGATGGCGTATTGCCTGAAACGGAATTAAAATATACGCGTTGGTTCCATTATGACAGTTTGTCGTCATATTATGGCGTCGATGTGTTTTCCGATGATTATATGACGATAATGTCAAATTATATCAAAAATGCTGTCGCGCACGGGATAAATATGTTATATGTCCCGCTTTTTACAAGCCCGACCAATACGCGAATAGGCAGAGAAAGGCTAACGGTCCAACTTATTGACGTTACTTATGAAAACGGCGTTTACAGTTTCGATTTTTCAAGATTAAAAGAGTTTTTGCGGTTGTTGCTTGACCTTGGAGTGCGTTATTTTGAGTTCAGTCATTTATATACGCAATGGGGCGCGGCAGCCGCACCAAAGATAATCGTAAAAGAAAATGGGCAAATTATTAAAAAATTCGGGTGGGATACACCTGCGCTTGGGAAAGAATATAAAAAATTTATATCGTCATTTTTACCGGCACTTATTGATTTTCTCAAAGAAAACGGTTATAACGAAAATATGTGTTTCTTCCATATTTCCGACGAACCGAGCGAAAATACGTTGGAACACTATCTTGAGATAAACCGCTTTATAAAGCCTATGCTCGGTCCATATAAGGTCATGGACGCGCTGTCTGATTTTGACTTTTATAAAATCGGAGCGGTAGACATCCCCGTTGTAACGACCGACCATATCAAACCGTTTATTGACGCAGGCGTTGAAGAAATGATGGTCTACTATTGTTGTTCACAGGGCCATAGCGGACTTTCAAACAGTTTTATTGCAATGCCTCTTTTCAGAACGAGGGTTTTGGGAATACAATTATACACCGTTGACAGTAAGGGATTGTTGCAGTGGGGATACAATTATTATAATTCGGCGCTTTCCGAAGAGTTTATTGATCCGTTTTTTGTTACAGACGCGTGCGGAAACTTTCAAAGCGGTGACAGTTTTATTGTTTATCCAGATAAAAATGGCAAACCGCTCGATTCGATAAGACACGAAGTATTATTTGACGCATTGCAGGACTATGCCGCGTTAAAACTTCTCGAAAAAAAGATCGGCAGGGATAACGTGCTTGGATTTATATACGGTTTCGGCGTTAAACCAAACTTTTCCGATTATCCGAAAAATGCCGGTTGGCTTATAGAATTCAGAAAAGAACTGAACGATCTCATAGTTGATTAATAATCGTTTCCGACGTATAGTCAGGATAATTGACCGATTTGTTATTTCATTTGATTTGATTGTATTTATATGGACGAAAAATATATAAAAAGTAATTATATAAAGCACTTTACCGTAAGCACTTTAAACAGGGTGGCGACCATGCTTTCTTCCGGTGCGATAGTGCAGACTTTATTGGCATATTTCGGCGTGGCTTTCGAGCGCGTGGAAATATATACTTCCATAACCCTTATCGTACAAGTCATCAGTATGTTCGTTTGTACGGTCATAGCCGATAAATTCCGTAATCTTAAGATAGTCATATCCGTTTGTACGTTTATATTACCGACTATCTTCATATCGCTGCTTCTTCCTTCCGTCGGCGCCTTGAGCGATACAGAACTTATTTATACCGTCATTCTTATCGGCAGCGTTATCTGCAATCTGGCGCTCGGGGTATATAACGTTTTGTGTTATAAACTGCCTTATCAGATATACCCGATAAAAAACTACGGAAAGGTGACGTCAATCGAAGGTATCTTTGCGTACGGCGTCAGCGTGGGCAGTTCGTTCCTTCTGTCGTTATTCGTCGGTTTATACGATTACCGTCTGGTCATGAGTATCGCTTTTTCCATCGGCTCGGTTATCTGGATAATATGCGCCGTGATAGTCGCTTCATATAAAATTATCGATTTCGGCGACCGCACGGAAGAACGAGACGATAAGGATGTGGGCATAAAAGAGTTTCTGACTCACCCGATGTTTATAAAAACTATGCTTCCGACTTTTGTCAGGGGAATAGGCACGGGGATTTTCGGGCTTGTGGTCACTCTGGGGTTAAGACAAGAAATATTGAATACCGAAACGGCGACGTACACGACGTTTATTACGAGTTCATCTGCTGTATTAGGAAGTCTTTTATATCTGTTTGTCGAAAGAAGAATGCGTCACAACGTCGCAATAATAATTTTCGGAACGCTGACGGGGTTGTTTATTCCTTTTATCGTGGTCGGGAACAATCTTATAATGTTCTACGTTTTCTATTTTTTGGCGAATGCCGCGATAACCGCGGCGAGCATAGCGCATCCCGTTCTCGTTACCGAAACAATAGATTACAAAATGATGGGCAGATATACTGCCTGGAGAATGCTGGTCATGACTTTCGGACAATCGCTGCCGGGATTTTTTATCGGCGCATTATACGACGTTATCGGCGCGCCGGGTGTATTGACGGTCGGCGGTGCGTTATCGTTTACAGCGTATTTATGGCTCGGTCTGGTTATGAAAAGAAAAGAGGCGGCGGCATAAAATTTTTAAGTAATTATCGGGGTTTTTCAGGATGAAAAAATCGTGCGTACGGGTAGAAGGAATAAACGGGAATAAAAACGTAAACGTTTTGTTTGTCGACAAGATAGTTTCTTTAAATAACGCAGATACGGTGTTTAAAATTATCGCCGCAGACGTATACAAATTCTTTATTAACGGCAAAAGCGTATTTACGGGGCCGTCGAGAACGGCTAAAGGCTACTGCGTTGAAAACGAGTTTTCCTATCCGTTAAAACAAGGCGAAAACACTATAGCCGTTTTGGTATCTTCTTACGGCGTCGCGTCCTATTACGTTATCAAAAAAGAGCCTTTTTTCGCGATATCGTTTAGCGTTGACAAAAAAGAATATACTGAAAACGATTTTTCCGCTTACGAGCTAAAAGAGAGGATAAGAAACGTTCAAAGGTTCAGTTTCCAGCGCGGTTTTGCGGAAATATATAAACAGGACGAGTCGTTTGAGCGGCTCATAGAAGACTATTACGAAAAAGGGGCGAAGTTGCGCCTCAAAAAAACGACGAGTCCCGAGGTCATTGAAGAGATAGTGCCAATCAGCGTACTCGAGCGCAGCGTGACGGGCAAAAGGATATCGCAAGGCGAGTTTTATCCCGACGAGAACAAAAACGTCTGGGAAGACAGGTCCGTAACCAAGGTCGGAGACGATTTTGAAGGATATACCCACAAAGAATTGTACGAATGTCTGACCGATAAAGTCTGTAAGTTTTCCTATAATAAAACGGCTCCTTTTGAAAATTTTTGCGGCGGTAAATATGCCGTTTACGACTTCGGGCGTAACGTAAGCGGTTTTATCAGGTTAAAGCTTTCCGTAAAAAACGATGCGGACATTTACGTTATTTTCGACGAAATGTTAAGCGACGGCGTAGTCGACCCCGTGCGGAATTTTTGCTGTAACGTCATCAAATGGTCGTTAAAAACGGGCGACTACGTTTGCGAGGCGTTCGAAATAAACACTTTGAAATATCTTCAGATAATATCTGATGGCGGAGAGTTTTCGGTCGGTAAAGCCGAAGTCGTACTCGTCGAAAATCCGTCGGCGTATTCGCTCGGGATCCAAACGGACGATAAAACGGTCAACGCCATATTAGAAGCGGCGGCAAACACGCTTGCGCAAAACTCTTTCGACTTACTTATGGATTGTCCGTCCCGTGAGCGCGCGGGGTGGATAAACGATATGTATTATTCTTCGCGGGCGTATAAATTGCTATCGGGTAAAGACGACGCTGTGAACGCGTCTTTACTTAATTATATACTTTGCGAAAAGATACCCGCCGTACCCGAAGGCATGATACCTATGTGCTATCCGTCCGACCATATCGACGGGCAGTATATTCCCAACAACGCTTTATGGTACGTTCTCGACCTGACCGATAACCTGAGTTCTTCGTTCTTCGACAATTACAGGGATAAAGCTTTGCGTCAGATCGACGACGTTTTCGCTTATTTTGAAAAATTCGAGAACGAATACTCTCTTTTGGAAGACCTCGAAGGCTGGGTGTTCGTCGAGTGGTCCAAAGCCAACGACCCCGAATTTATCAAAGGCGTAAACTTCCCGTCCAATATGCTTTATTATAAGGCTTTAAAGGCGGCGGGCGAATATCTCGGAAGAAGCGATTATCTTAATAAAGCAAAAAAAATAAAAGAAGCGATATTATCGCTGTCGTTTAACGGCGAGTTTTTCGAGGATAACAGAATAAGAGTTGATAAAAAACTTGTAAGGACGGGCAATATCAGCGAAGCATGCCAATATTTCGCCTTTTTCTCGGGCGTTGCCGACGTAAAAACTCACGAACGCTTATACTGTAATCTTCGTGATAATTTCGGCGTATACAGGGATTTAAAGGCCGTATATCCCGATATAGACAAAGCAAATATCATAACGGGGCTGTTGATGAGGCTCGATCTGTTAAACGAACAAGGCGAGTTTGACAAAGTCATCTCCGAAACGAAAGAGATATTCGGCGGTATGGCAAAAAAGACTTCCACGCTTTGGGAACACACGGGCGCTTACGCAAGTTGCAACCACTGTATCGCGGCTTATTCGGCGGTCATTTTGTTAAGGAGTCTTTTGGGCGTCGTCGGCGTAAAAGACGGCGATTTGGGGTTGACCGATAATTACAGTAAGTCGTGCGACTGTTCGGCGACCTTCGATTTCGGTAGCGGAAAAGTATGTTTGGAAAAGAAAAACGGAAAGCGTTCGTTAAAGGAGACGTAAATTGAAAAGAGCAAAAGATTTGCTGAAAAAAATGACGCTGAACGAAAAGATAGGGCAACTTGCACAACAATTTTTCGGTTTCAACGCCTATACGCGCGACCAAAACAACGAGATCGTTTTAACGGAAGAATTTAAGTCTTACGTTCTTAAATTCGGCGGTATCGGAATGCTCAACAACTATTTCAGAGCCGATCCCTGGAGCAAGAGATGTTACGTTACGGGCGGCATACTTGCGTCCGAGCGGGAAAAAGCGTATAACGTTTTGCAAAAATTTATCGTCGAAAACACGAGGCTCGGTATCCCCGTTCTTATCGAAGAGGACGCGCCTCACGGCAGGCAGGTTTTAGACAGCGTTATTTACCCCGTCAGCCTGAACGTGGGCTGTTCGTTCGATCCGCTTCTTTATGAAAGACAGACGGAAGAGATAGGATACGAGGCTAAAATCGGCGGCGTTTACGTGCCGTATTTTTCCGTTTTCGATATGGCGGTCGATCCAAGGTGGGGAAGATTCGAAGAGTGCTTTTCCGAAGATCCGTATCTTGCCTCGAAAATGAGTGCAAGCGCAGTCCGTGGCGTACACAAAAGCGGGAATATGCTCTGCTGCAAGCATTATCTGGCGCAAGGCTCTGTCGTCGGCGGGCATAACGGCGGTGTGTGCAATATCGGGGAGAGAGAAGTCCGCGAGATACATTTGCCGTCCGTTAAATCGGCGGTCGATGAAAAATGCGAATTCATTATGGCGACTTACAGCGAGATAGACGGCGAGCCGTGTCACGCAAGTTCTTATTATCTCAAAACCGTTTTAAGAAAAGAACTCGGCTTCGACGGCGTCGTAAGATCTGACGGTTGCGCCATAGACAACCTCAAAGATTTTGCGGGCGGCGATCTCGTTAAGGCGGGCGCCGTTTCCGTTAAAGCCGGCGTCGACTGCGGTTTGTGGGACGACGCGTTGACCTTCCTCGAAGAGGCCGTTGAAAAAGGGTATATATCCGAGAAAGAAATAGACTCCGCCGTTTTAAGACTGCTTGAAAAGAAGTTCCAATGCGGCGTTATGGACAAACCCTATCTTGACGAAAACGGGCAGTCAGTAAAATATCTCGAGTCGGGTAAGGGGCAGACCGTCGCGTACGAAATGGCTTGCGAAAGTTTCGTTTTATTGAAAAACGAAAACGTTTTACCGCTTAAGAACAAGAAAATTTTACTTATCGGCGGCAATCTTGACAACGTGTATTATATGCTCGGCGACTATACGCCCGAGCAAAAAGGCGTTAAAACCGTTAAAGACGTATTTACCGAAAACGACGCCGACTATATTCAGGGCTGGACTTTTGAAGACGGTATAACCGTTTCGGACGGCGACCTTAATGAAGCGGTCTCAAAATGCGACGTAGTCGTTTTCGGTTGCGGTGGAAGCAGCGTTCGTGATTTTGAAAGCGTTTATAACGGAGCGGGCGCGATAATCGAAGCAAAAGGAAAGTATATGGATTGCGGCGAAGGCAGCGATCTCGCCGAACTTAAACTGACCGATTGCCAGATAAAATTGCTTGAAAAAATTGCGGGATTTAATAAACCCGTAGTCAGTATCGTTCTCGCGGGAAGAGCCTATGTTTTGAGCGAGTTGAAAAAACTTTCCGATGCTATAGTGTGGTGCGGATATCCCGGGTGCGAAGGCGCCAAAGCGATATACGATACCGTTATCGGAAAAAGGAACGATTTCGGCAGATTATCCTTTTCTTTGCCCAAAAGCGTGGGGCAACTTCCCGTTTGCTATAATTACAAGTTCAGCCGTCCTTACGTGGACTTCGACGACGAGCCGCTTTTTGAATTCGGATTCGGACTTTCTTATGCGGAGTTCGCACTTTCCGATTTTCGCGTCGACCTTGCCACGGCGGACGGGATACGCGGCGGCAACGGAAAGATAGTCGTTTCCTTCGACGTGGAAAACGTCTCTTCGGTGAGCGGCAGAGCGGTACCTCAACTGTATATCTATAAAGTCGGCGGAACGATCTCCCACAGAAAAAAGGAACTCAAAGGGTTTGAAACCGTTGATCTGAAAGCAGGGCAAAAAAAGCGCGTCTGCTTTACGCTCGGTTTTGAAGAATTAAAAGAATGGTCTACCGAGAAAAAATACGATTTCTTCCCTTGTAAACTTACCGTAATGATCGGAAATTCAAGTAAAGATATCGTCTTTGAAAAAGAATGTATTATAGATTGAAATTATCATAAGGAGAATTAAAATATGAAAACGGTAAAAGACAAATATTTGGTAGTCGGCGCGGATTTTGCGGGATTTCCTCTTAAAGAAGTAGTCGTTGAACATCTTGAAAAGAAGGGCTGGAAGATACTCGACCTCGGCGTAAAAAAGGACAGCGATCCGAACGATACCGATTTAATGTTTCACCGCGTAGGTCTTCGCGTCGGCGCGGAGATAGCCGAGGGTAATTACGAAAGAGCGCTCGTTTTTTGCGGGACGGGTATGGGCATACATATCGCCGCGAGCAAGTGTCCGCACGTCCACGCGGGCGTCGTCGAAAGTCTCCCTGCCGCTATCCGCGCGATCACGGGTAACGGCGTCAACGTTCTTGCTATGGGCGCTTTTTACGTCGCGCCGCAGACGGCTTGCGATATAGCAGACGCATATCTGTCTAATTCGCTCGGCAGCGGCTGGGAATGGTGGCATAACTTTTACGAATTCCATAAACTCGCCATCGACGAACTCGAAGCTTTTGATTACGAAGAATACAAGAAGAACGGGTTCAAAGTAAAAAAACTCGGGGATTACGATCTGACTCTTGACTTTGACAAAAAACCCGAGTAAAATAAATAATATGTTAGAAGAGATCGGCATTTGGCACGGCGACGGAAACGCCGTAAATTCCTTCGTGGATTTTTACGGCGGTTTTACATTGCGAAACAGTGGCAAAACTTTATTGAAGATAACCTGTGACGGCGCTTTCGCGTTCTACGTAAACGGACGACTCGCGGGTTTCGGAGAAAGTGCCGATTTTCCTTTTTACAAGGAATATCACACTTTCGATATTACGAAATATTGCAAAAAAGAAAACGAGATAGTTTTTACCGTATGGCATTACGGCATAGACACGCAAACGTATATAAACGCTCCCGCTTTTCTTGCCTTTCGCATAGAAGAGGACGGTAAGCCCGTTTTGAGAAGCGGAAGAGATATCTACACTAGAGACGATCCGTATTTCCAACAGGATCTCCGCAAAAAAATAACGGGACAGCTCGGCTTTTCTTATTGCTATGACAATACCGCTACGGAAACGCCGTTCGTTTTATCGGACGAGTATGAAACGGTCAAGGCTCACGACAGAAAGATAGCAAATCTTAAGCTATATAGCGGTAAGCCGCATAAAATGACGACGACCGAAAACGGTATTTTGGTCGACCTCGGCAAAGAAACCGTCGGTTTTCTCGATATAGACCTGTTTTCGCCCGGAAATCAAAAAATGACCGTCGCTTACGGGGAACATTTAAGAAACGGTCACGTGGCGCGTAAAATAGGCGACAGAGATTTCAGCGTCGAGGTGGTTTTAAAAGCCGGCGACAATAAACTCCTGATACCTTTCCGCAGGCTTGCGGGGCGATATCTCGAAGTGTTTGCCGAAGACTTGTCGACGGAAAATATACGAAATATAGGCTTGCGCCCAGTCGAATATCCCGTCCGTCGCAAAAACGACCGACTCGATCGTGAGCTCGATCAAAAGATATACGACGTTTGCGTGCGCACGCTTACGTGCTGTATGCACGAGCATTACGAAGATTGCCCGTGGCGCGAGCAGGCGCTTTACACTATGGACAGCCGCAATCAGATGCTTTGCGGATATACTGCATTTTCGGGAACGGCTTTCGAGCGGCACAGTCTCGTTCTGATAGCGAAAAGCCTTCGCGACGACGGTCTTTTATCTATATGCGCACCGGCAGGCAGCGACCTTGCCATCCCGTTTTTCTCACTCGTTTATCCCGTTCAGGTCGCCGAATACGTTAAGTTCAGCAAAGACCGCGGCATTTTGAAAGAAGTCGGCGACGTTCTCCGTAAAATAATGGAAACTTTTATCCGAAAGACAGACGAAAGCGGGCTGATACCTTCGTTTCCGTATCCTTTCTGGAATTTTTACGAGTGGAGCGAAGGCAACCACAACGTATGGGAAATTTCTCGGAAAGCTTGCGACGTTTATGAAAAACGATACGATCTTATATTGAACTGTATGTTCGTTCACGCCGCAAAGCATTATGACGAACTGCTATGCACCGTCACGAAGACCGACGATATCAAAGCGGCGATAATAAGCACCTTTTACGACAAAAAATCGGGATTGTTCCGTTCTTCTGACTGTGGGAACGACCATTCGCAACTCGGGAACGCGCTTGCGCTTTTGGTCGGGCTTGGCGACGAGAATATCGCAAAAAAGCTTGCGGAATGCGAAAATATGACGCCGATAACGCTTTCCATGACGACGTTTTTATACGACGCGTTGCTTGCCGTTGACGAAAAGAAGTATTCCGATTTCGTTCTTTCGGATATACGCCGCCGCTACAAAAAGATGCTCGACGCTGGCGCTACGACTTTTTGGGAAACCGAACTCGGCGCCGACGATTTCGACGGCGCGGGCAGTCTTTGTCACGGTTGGTCGGCTATGCCGATACACTATTATAAACGGCTGAAATTGATTTGATTTTTTTTCGGGTGTTACATTGGAGAAGATATGATGAGTAATTCTTTCGGGGCGTATCGGCACGTATGTATTATCGGCTGTGACGGCATGGGAACTTTTAATCGCAACGCTTGTACGCCGAATATAGACGCATTGTTCAAAAACGGCGCGACTAATTTTACGACTCTCGCCGCAAAGCCGAGCGTGAGCGCGCAAAGCTGGACTTCGCTTTTGACCGGGGCGATCCCCGAAGTTCATAAATTGACCAATTACGATATGCACCCCATTCCGGAACTACCGACCGTTTTTAAGATGGTGGAAGACGCGTTTCCTTCGTCCGAACGGGCGGTATTTTCCGCTTGGCCGCCGATCCCGCTTAAAATCATTTCGGAAAACGGAGGTATGACTTCATACGCCGTAGGGCCGACCGCCGCGCCCGAAGACCGCAAGGGAGATATCGATTTTTGGATAGAAGTTGACGAAGATATTTGTAATAAAACGCTTGATTATTTAAATAGCCACGAGCCGAAACTTCTTTTCGTGCAGTTCAACTCGACGGATACGTTCGGACATTTGCGCGGTTACGGTTCGGTCGAACAATTAAAAGCAATAGAAAGTTTAGACGTTTTGATCGGCAAAATTGCGGATAAATACAAAGAAAAAGGCATTTTCGACGATACTCTGATAATAGTGACGGCGGACCACGGCGGCACGAATTATTCAAAGAGTTTGGGTACGCACGGCGGGTGGACGGACGAAGAGAAGTACGTTTTTTTGGGCGTCGCCGGTAAAAACGTAATGAATGGAACGATAGGAAGATCGTGCGTTCGCGATATTCCCGCAATCGTTTTGCACGCTTTGGGTATTAAGGCCCCAGATTTTGATAAGGGCGGCTACGCGGCGCAGCTCCCCGTTGGGATATTCGAAGACGCGGGCGTGACCTGTCGGATAGAATTATATCCTAAAGAACAGGTTTTCGACCGTAAAAATTATATACAACCCAAAAAGGATTCGTCTGAGTATATAGGAAATTTCATTGACGAAAGCAGAATAAGATTCTGGCAGACCTTTGAAAACGGCGTCGAGGACGTTACCGGGAATTGCCGCGTAACGACGAAAAACGGGTTCGTTAAGATATATAACGGCGGATTGCTCGGCAATTACGGAGAACTCGGAAACGGCGCTTTGAAAATCGAAGGAGTAAAAGTATCGGACATCTTTACTTTCTCGTTTTGGTTCAAGACCTCTTCAAATTCGCTTTGGCTTGATATGTTTTCCAATAAAAACGGCAAAGACGACGGTTTTTCCATCGCTTTGACGAGCGATTTCGTTTGCTTGTGGCTAAAAGATCCCGACGGGATACCGTTAAAGATCGGTTCGAATTACGTCGCGGATTCCGACGGAACGTTACGTATTAATCCGCATAAAGCCGATATAAAGTTCAACGATATGAGCGAGGCGGCTAAAAAGGACAGTTGGACGCATTTTATGCTTACCGTAGACACTAAGAAAAACAGCGTAAATACTTACGTCAACTTTAAACCCGTTCACGTTTACGTCTGCGACGCGCTCGTATACGACAGATACGGATTCGACTTTTTATATAAGCTTTCCGATTTTTTCAATTTGGATACGCTTTATATGGGGCTTGAACAAGATCCTACGCCGGGCTTATATAAGCTTATTGACGACGTTATGATATTAGACGGCGAAGCAGATCCCGAAAAGTTGGAGAAATATTACAGGAATATCTTAACTAAAGAGTAAACCGCAAAAAAACAATGAAGAAGATAACCGTCAACAACTTAAAAGTCGTCTATAAAGACAAAAAGCGCGGCAACGTTACGGCTTTGGAGAATTTTTCCACGGTCGTTTTCGGCAACGCTTTTAACGTCGTGATCGGTTACAGCGGTTGCGGTAAAACGACTTTTTTACGCGCCGTCGCGGGGCTTATCGAATACGAAGGCGATATTTTCTTCGACGACGTCGACGCTTTCGACCTTACGGTAAAAGACAGAAATATCGCTATGGTCTCGCAGGAATATGCTCTTTATCCGCATATAAACGTTTTCGATAATATAGCTTACCCGTTGGTGCTTGCGGGCGCGCCGAGAAGCGAAATAATCGAAAGGGTTAATAATTTGGCGGAATATTTCGGCATAAAACACTGTTTGACGAGAAAACCCAAGCATTTGTCGGGCGGACAGCAACAAAAAGTCGCGCTCGCAAGGGCTATGATAAAAATGCCGCAACTATATCTTTTCGACGAGCCGCTGTCGAATTTCGATCCGCAGAAAAGATACGAAGCAAGGCAGATGATAAAAAAGGCCGTCAAAGATCACGGGGCGACGGCAATATACGTCACTCACGATCTCAACGAAGCGATGGAGCTTGCCGATAACGTTATCGTTATCGACAAAGGCAAGGTCGAAATATCGGGTAATCCCGCTTACGTTTTCAATTCGCACGATGAGGTCGTGGAATCTTTGAAAAGCAAAGTCGATCATGAACAATTTATTCGGTGACGGATTTATCTCAAAACCGAATAAAAAAAGCTATTCGATCAAATTGCTCGTTGCGAACATGCTTAATCCACGACAAAACGGTTGAAACAAGCGGATTTATCAAGTACGATAAGGCCGACGCCGATAAAGAAGATTACTATTTGCCCGTCGATCCGGGATCGGACAAAATGGAAAAACTCAACGGCAGTGAGCTTTCCTGCAGTATAGACGTTATAAGGAGCCTATTTAGGTATGAGTCTGTTCTTCAGAAGTAAAAAAGCCGATCATGATTTTGAAGAAGACAAACTTCCTTCCAACAGAAAGGAGGTGTTTTTCGACGCGTTAAAAATTCGCGCCGGCACCTTGATAAGGCTTGGATTGGTCTTACTGTTGTTTGCCGCACCGCTTATCGTTGCGGGGTTTATAAAAGATTCTTACTATTATATCGTTCAGACGAGTTACGCACAGGGCGAAATGACCGAAGAAAACTATTCGGGCATCATCTTTACGATAGAGTTATTCTATTACGTTGCGAAAATAATTTGTTTTATCGTGCTGGGACTGGGCCTATCGGGCGTTTTGCGTGTGATAAGGCAGATAATCTGGGGCGAGCCCGTGTTCTTCTGGCACGATATTTTCGACGGAATAAAGATGCAGGGCGCGCGCTATTCGATCTATTTCTTTTTTGCGGGACTGCTTAACTTATTGGGAAGACTCGTGATATTTTTCGGTTTTAACTCGGAATTTTTGAAATATTTACCGCTCGGGCTCAATTACGTCTTGTTTCTTCCGCCGCTATTGTATGCGCTTATCCAATCTCAGATATACCGTTTCAGGCTGCTCGACGAATACAAAAACGGCTTTATACTGTATTTTAAAACGATTCCGCAGACTGTGTTAGTTACGATCATCGTATGTTTGCCGCTGCTTTTTGACCTTATAAGCTTATTGGTCTTAAAATACGCCGTTATAGCGATATACGTCGTCGCCGTTCTGCCGTTATTGACAATGGGCGAGTTCTTGTATTTTATGAGCGTTCTCGATCGATATATCAATAAAGAACGCTACCCCGAAATATACGATAAGGGCGTTCGAAGAAAGTAAAGCGAGGAAAGAACGACAAGGAATATAAAAAATGTTTGAAAATGTAAAGTGGATAACCTGTGGCAAGGACGAGAGTAATCCGCTTATCTTCAGGAAAATTGTTATATGCGATGTTAAGCGCGTTCGGATAAGCATTTGCGGACTCGGTTTTTACGAACTTTTCATAAACGGAAAAAGAGTCGGAAACGAGTTTTACAAACCAGCGTTTTCCGATTATTCCGAACGTGATTTTTCTTCGTATACATACCCGCTCAACGATATAACGTCGCATACCGTTTACTATAACGTTTACGACGTTACGGACTACTTAAATCCAGGTGATAATATTTTATCGGTTCTCGTCGGAAACGGATATTACAGACAAAAAAAACGTATTGACGAGGGTGATACTTCGTTTAACGATAAACTGATCGTTGCGTTTGAAATCGAACTTGAACACTTCGGCGGCGAGAAAGAACTTTTATGTTCGGACGGCACCGAAAAATTCATAAAAAGTTTTATTACTGATGACAATCTTTTTTACGGTGAAACACAGGATTTTCTTGATTTTTCGTTTCCGGTCGAAACAGATATCGTTTCAGCGAAAAATGTTGAGGTAACTCATGCACCGGATGGCGTCGTTAAACGGCAAAACTGTCCTTTCGACAGGATAATAAGGTCGATAACGCCTAAAATCGTTTTTGCCGACGAAGAAAGAACGGTTTACGACGTCGGTGAAAATATTACAGGGCACGTTGAGTTGGTGTCGACGGGGGATGATGTTTCGATAAGTCACAGCGAGGTCGCAAAAGGAAGCATACTTGATTTTACGTCTATCGGCGGCGACGCGCAGATATACAGGTGCACATACAAAAACACGAAAAAAGGACAAAGATTGTTTCCTTATTTTTCCTGGGGCGGATTTTCTTTTTTTGAGGTGAGAGGAAAAGCTTCGAACGTAAAAGTGAACGTTATACACGCGGATATCCCGGTAATTGCGACGTTTAAAAGCGATAACGAAACGTTGAACTGGTTGTTCGATTCTTATATAAGAACCCAACTAAACAATATGCATTGCGGCATACCGACCGACTGTCCGCACAGGGAAAGGCTCGGCTATACGGGTGATGCGCAATTAACGATGGAAAGCGCCCTTTTAACCCTTGACAGTGCGGATTTTTACAGAAAGTGGCTGAAGGATTTAAGAGATTGTCAGGACGTAAAAACGGGTCATATCCAGCACACCGCGCCCTTTTGCGGCGGCGGAGGCGGTCCGGGCGGCTGGGGCGGCGCGATAATACTTTGCCCATATTATTATTACAAAATAACGGGCGACAAGAGCGTTATTGAAGAAAACTTCGAAAGTATGTCAAGGTATCTTGAATGTATGAAGGGGTTTTCAAATGGCGGTCTTATAGTTAAAGAACGTGAAAGGGGCTGGTGTCTCGGCGAATGGGGTACCCCCGATAAAGTCATTATACCCGAACCGTTTGTTAATACCTATTACTATATACGGTGTATGGAGATATTTTCGTATCTCGCGTCCGAAATCGGTAAAATTTCCGATCAATCTGCGGAAATTGCCTTATCCAAAGCCGCTTTGGTGCGCGAGTATTATAATGCGGAAACTAATGGATTTTGCGACGGCGTGCAAGGTGCAAACGTATTCGCTTTAAGTCTCGGCTTGGGCAACGAAGAGATGAAAAAGTCGCTTATCGGGCATTATGAAAGAACGAAAGCTTTTGATGTAGGCATCTTCGGTTTATCCGTTTTGTCGGAATACCTTGTAGAAAGCGGAAATATCCAATTATTATTTGATCTTCTAACTACCGATAAGTATCCGTCGTTCCATTATATGAAAACTCACGGCGCGACAACCGTTTGGGAAGCGTGGGACGGAAGCTGTTCTCACGATCACCCGATGTATTGTTCCTTTATCAAACAGTTTTTTTACGGTTTTTTGGGGATAAAGGCGAAAGTCGGGTCAAAAGATATTGATATAAAACCGCAATATATAAAAGGCTTGAGTTTTGTCGAAGGTTCTATAAAAACTGGCGACGGCAGAAGGTTTTTTGTC
>JAFZXN010000019.1 GCA_017616695.1 Clostridia bacterium
GCGAGCGGTGGTTCGCGACCGAGGGCACCGGCCCGAACGCCGTGCGCATTTTGCGCACTTTCCCGGCGGGTGTACCACAAAAAACCGCCTTGCTAAGTAGCAAAAGCGGTTTTTTGAATGAAGTCGCCGTTTATCACGGCTAATGAAGAAATGAAGTCGCTTCGCTAATGAAGTCGCTCCTTTCGGAGCTAATGAATTTTATTATGGCGACTTTACTTCATTAAGCAACGTAGTTGCCGTCTTCATTAGGGCTTAGCCCGTCTTCATTAGTCGGGTGTAAGCCCGACGTCTTCATTTTGAATGAAGTCGCTCCTTTCGGAGCTGATAAGTTTTATTATGGCGACTTTACTTCATTAAGCAACGTAGTTGAAATATTTATTAAAAAAAATTAAAAAATTGGTTTTTTAAACAAATTATCGAAACGATAAACAGTTACTATTTCCCAAAAACAAAAATAAATTAAAATTGGGAAACTATGTTATTTTAACCAATCGGCAATATCGATTATTTTTACACCTTCGTATTGATATTCGTCGTGGCGAGTGCGCGCGATGATCATTTTCGGATATGCGTCTTTTATCTGCAAAAGCGGTGATACTTCTCGTTCAAAAGTCGTATTATCACTTATATTATCGGCTACTTGTATATATATCTTTTCATTTCGTTTGATTGCAACAAAGTCAATTTCTTTTTTATATAAAACTCCGACGTAAACTTCGTATCCGCGCCGCAAAAGTTCGATGGCAACTATATTTTCCAACACTCTGCCGTAATCGAGATTTTTAGTGCCGAGCTTAGCATAGCGGAAAGTATGGTCGCTTAAATAATACTTATCGTTAGACGTAAGATATTTTTTGCCGTGTATATCGTACCGCCTTATCTTGTAAAACGCAAAGGCATTACAAAGATATTGAATATATTTTCCTATCGTTTTATGATTGATTATATCCTTATTGACGGTAAGAGTATCGGCGATATTGCGTGCGGAAGTCAGGTTTGATATATTGTCCATAAGATAGTCAATAAGCCTGTCCATAAGTTGCGGATTCTTAATGTTATATTTTTGTCTTATATCCCGCACGATAAGCGTGTCGAAAACGTCTTTGATGTAATCGTATTTCGATTCCGTGTCTTTATAAAGATACGAACCGGACATCCCGCCTTCTTTAACGTAGTTTTCAAAAGAATCGTAAATATTTTGACTGCCGAAATATTCAAGATACTCCTTAAAAGAAAACGGATAGACCTTTATTTCAAACGTTCTGCCGGTGAAAAGCGTTGCTAAGTCCGAACTCAAAAGAAAGGCGTTTGAACCCGTAATATAAATATCGTATTTTTCTTCCGCGTGCAAACTGTTTATTGTCAATTCAAAATTATCGCATAACTGAACTTCATCGATCAAAACGAAATTGCTTTTGCCTTCGACAAAAGCATTATCTATATATTTATATAAAGCGTGATAATCTTTCAGGTTTTCAAATTTTACAAGGTTGTAGTTTATATGGATAACGTTCGCTTCAGTAATATTTTTCAAACAGTATTGTTTCAGCGATTCCAGAAGTTTGGATTTCCCGCTACGGCGAACGCCCGTTATAACCTTTATATCGGGAGTTCCGATCACACTTTTGATTTTTTCAAGATAGAAATTACGTTCGATCAGTTTCATAATATCACCTCGATTATTATTATACTACTTTTATTTCCCAAAATCAAGTGTTTTTCAATAATGGGAAATGGGAATATGTAATTATTGCTATGGGTAAACGTAAAATTACTAAAAGGGTGCGTTCGGCCTTGCTTGGAAATGCCACAAAAAATCGCTTTTGTCAGACGACAAAAGCGGTTTTTTGAATGAAGTCGCCGTTTATCACGGCTAATGAAGAAATGAAGTCGCTTCGCTAATGAAGTCGCTCCTTTCGGAGCTAATGAATTTTATTATGGCGACTTTACTTCGTTAAGCAACGTAGTTGCCGTCTTCATTAGGGCTTAGCCCGTCTTCATTAGTCGGGTGTAAGCCCGACGTCTTCATTTTGAATGAAGTCGCCGCTTGACGCGGCTAATTAGCCTTACTGTTAAAATACCAAATCAAAGTATCATTTATTGAGGGCGGCGATTATTTCGGGGAGCAGGGCGTCGACGGAGGAATTATCGAGCTGGCAGGTGCCGGCGTTTTTGTGTCCGCCGCCGCCGTGTTTTAAACAGAGTTCGCCTATATCGACGTCGGAGCCGCGGTTTACTATGGATTTACCTATCATAACGGCGGTATTCTGTTTCTGGAAACCCCACGCAACGTGCACGGATATCTGCGTTTCGGGATACAACGCATAGATCATAAAGCGATTGCCCGCGTGAATGGTCTCCTCGTTGCGAAGGTCGAGAACGACGACTTTGCCGTAAACTTTGGCGATGCGCTTAAGCTGCTCTTTAAACAGTTCCGCCTGTTCGAAATAAAGATCGACTCTTTCCTTTACGTCGGGAAGCAAAAGTATCTCGTCAATGGAATGGTCCATACAGTAGCTTATAAGCTGCATCATAAGATCGTAGTTGGAGATGCGGAAGTTGCGGAAGCGCCCAAGCCCCGTGCGCGGATCCATAAGATAATGCAAAAGCACCCAGCCCTTGGGATCAAGTATCTCGTCGAGAGTGAAATCGGCGCTGTCGCCTTTATCGACGGCCTGCATAAGCTCTTCGGTAACGCGAGGAAGCGTTTCTTTCCCGCCGTAATAGTTATAAACGACTCTCGCCGTACTGCGCGCGCCCGGCTCTATAACGAGCTTATTGCCCGTTTCGATAGATCTTAATCTGTCCACTTCGGATTCGTGATGATCGAACGCAAGACATACGCGCGGATCGAACGGCAGATTGGTGGTGATATCGTTTTCGCTTAGCTCCACTTTGCCGTCCTGAACGTCTTTGGGGTGAACGAATTTGATCTCGTCGATTATATCCAACTCGCGAAGTATCATTGCGCAGACCAGCCCGTCGAAATCGCTCCTGGTCACCAAACGTTTCTTTTCCATAAAAGTTCTCCCGAATTATTATTTTATGCGTTTAAGATCGGCGTAAGTTATTCGTCGGGAGTAGCCCCGTTAAAGGCGTTCGCCCCCCACTACGACCGATCCGTATTATTTTACCATATTTTGCGTTTTATTGCAATATCAAACCCGTCTTTTTTCGGGAAATATTTTTCATTTTTGCGTTTTTTGACAAAACGCCGCCTCGGATTTTTAATATAAGTCGCCCTATAAGGCCGTTATCGGCCGAAAATACGATTTAAGCCGACGGCAAAATAATATTGCCGTCGGCTTTTTAAAAGCTTATTTATAGGTCGTAAGCGCCGTTTTTACAAGCGGCGGGCGGCGTGCGGGACGCGTCGTCAGTTGGACATAGTGAACACGGCTACGCCCTCGTCGGTGATAGTCACCGTACACTCGATATCGGAAGTGGTGGTTATGGTAAAGGTCTTGGTCTCTTCGTCGTAGGCGACCTCTTTGACGAAATAGATCTTCGATCTGTACACGAAGATAACGGGAAGCCCCGTTTCGTCGAGCACTTCGATAAACGAACTTGCCTCGTCCGAGTTATAGACGGTAACGTCAACGGGCGTTACTTTGACAGAGCTGTAAGTCGCAACGGCGGAGTCGTCGAGGATACCGCTGCTGTTTTCGGTAAATTCGACCTTGTAGTAACGGCTCGAGATCACTTTATTGTTCGTTATGAACACGTTTCCGCCGGAAGAAGCTTCTTCATAAGTCCTGCTTATAAAGTAATTAGTTCCGTCTCCGTAGACGGTAATGCCGCCGTCGAGCGGTATCTCTTCGTAGATATACTCGTTATCGCCACCGAGCTCGTCTGTCTTTTTGCCGAGCGAAACGCGGGCTATAGCGCCCCTGACGCTCGTACCGCTGTCGGAAGCGAGATATCTTTCGACCTCGACTTTGTACTCACCGTCTTCGGTTATAAGCGTTTCTACGCGCGTGAACGCCTGTATATAATAACCGGTCGCGCCGACTACTCTGTGCGTTCCGAGCATAAAGTAGAGATAATTCGTATAGCCGCCGTCCTCGATAGTGACTCTTATATTGCCGTTCTCGTTCGCTTCAAAAGGCGTGTGTTCGAGTTTCAAAATACTGCCGTCCGAAAGGCGCAGGCCGGTAAGTTCCTTAAACTCTGCGTCGATATACGAGTCGCGTACCGATCCGTCGTTCTCGAAATCCCAGACTATGGACAGGACTCCGTAAAGGTCGTTTTGCAGGTAATTATACGCCGCCAAAGCACCTTGCGCGAGGTACGTTCTGTAATAACCGTCGATGAACATAAACGAATTGACGGACAATTTACGCGTCAAAGCGTTTACTTTGAACGTGCTGTTGCTGTTGCCCGCACCGTCGACGCCCAAATACTTGATCTCGTCGAGATAAATGTACAGCCCGAGCCTCGTGACGTAAGCGTACATAACGGGAAGATCCGTATCGCCGTCAAGTTCGCGATAGACTAAGCAATCGTAATAGTCGTCGCCTATCTTGACCGTACCGGACACGCCCGAGAAAGTGCTGCCACCCGTGGGTGCGAAACTTATTTCCGTTATCGGCGACGCGGGCGTGGAAAGCGGAACGGGATAAATAAACGTCTCTTCGTCGGTGCCGACGTTGATCTTTTCTTCGTCAACGTTCTTTCTGATGAAGTTGATACTGAAACCGTTGCTTAAAAGATAATCCTTCCCGTCATAGGTCAGCGTTTTCTTATACGCGCCGGTCGCATCCTTTAACGCCTCGAAAGAGTCGTCCTCGGTAAATCCGTAAGCGTTGGGGTTTTCTCCGCCTTTTTTATAGAGCACTACGTTGCCGCTACCATCAAGGTAATAATAATATCTTTCCTCGTCGTTGAACACGGCAAAGCCCGTTGCGGAGAATGTAAGCGCCTCAAGGTCTTCGGTAAAGTAGATCACTTCGTCGTTTTTCACGAATCCGAAAGTGGCGTCCGAGTCGTTTACGCCGTACTTTAAGATATAGCTTGCGTCTTTATCGTTCAGATCCTCGAAGAACATAAGCTCGTCGGTTATGAGAACGTACGTTCCCGACTGAAGCTTTCCGTCCGAATCGTACAGCGTGGCGCTGCCGTCGTCGGAAACAATAAGGACGGCCCAATCGTCGTCGTTGACGTAAGTCATTGCGACGGTGCTGCTAAAAGCCACTATCTCGTTATACGACGTGCCGTTTATAACGTAATCGGAAACGCCGAATTTACCTTCGATCGTTTTGTTTACGCCGCCTTCTTTATACGCGACGGTCAAAAGCCCGTTTTCGAGAGTATAGGTAGCGTTGGCGTCTATATAATTGGTTTGGCCCGTGTCGGTCATAGTAAAGACGTAAGCCGTTTCGTAGCCGTCAAGCGTTACCATAACGCCGGAAAGCGACTTGTTTTCGGTAAAGACGTAGGTGCCGTATTCGCTTCCGCGCTTGGTGAACGAATTGCCGTTGATATCGAAACAGAACGTATCGTCGCCGCTCGTGAAAATAACGACGTCGTTTTCGGGTATAACGTATCTGCCGATATAGTCGGCGCCGTCGGGGGCGCGGTAGTTTGCCTTATAGCCGTAGCCGTCGAGAACCAGATAGCCGTCGCTCGAAGAATACGGCTTTTCGGCGTTGTAAGTTTCGTTATAAGGCGAATACAGGTATACGCCGCTTGCCGAAACGTAAAGATTTATGAATTTAAAGGACTGATCCGCCGAAGTGAAAGAGTACACTTCGATACCTTCGTCCACGAGCGTCACCTCACCCGTTTTTTCAACGGTACCGTCACACTTTTTGACGCCGTTCTCGTAATAGCTCGCGCCGCCCTTTCCGTCGAACGAGATATAGGTGTTCGCGTCGAAGGACGCGCCGCTCTCCTTTAAGAGATATGATTTGGACGGTGCGGTGTCGAGCCTTATAAAGGAAGCGTCCGCCGTCTCGAAATACAGCTTCGTGGGGATAAATCCCGAATACGCCGTCGCCGTGACGAGATCGTCCGTCAAAGAATACTCGCCGTGGTAGAAATAGTCTTTGCCGTTATCGTTTATCTTTGAAATGAAATATCCGGCGGAAGAAAGGATAAGATAACCGTTATCGTTTTCGTACCTTTCGGAGAACCCCGCAAGAGCCTGTTCGTCTTTATCGACGGCGGAAATGATATAGTACATTCCGTAGCCCGTGTAGTTTTCCGTGGAATACACTATCGACGAAACGTTGAAAATATCGAAAACGCCGTATTGCGCCGTATCGTCGACCGTCGTGATGTCGTTGACGATAAATTGATATTTTTCGGCGGCGGCAACGTAATTACCGCTCGCTATTCTGACCTTTTCGCCGGTGTCCGCCACGATCCCGTAAAAATCCGCGGTACCTAAAGCCCCGTCGTTGAGAACGAGCAGCGGAGCGATATAGGTGAACACTCTGCCGTAATACGCGTCGTATTGTCTATAATAATACTCGGCGTAACCGCTTGTTTTTTCGATAAGTTCGTAAGTTACGATAGTCTCCGGCTCGTTGCCGTCGCCTATCTCTCCGCCGCCGACGACTTCGACGTTCTCCTTAATAAGAAAACGTTTTGCGGGCAAACCTTCGGTATCGCCGACGGTGCCGTCGTAAAAGCTTATAACGAACCCGCCGAATACCGAATCGGATGCCGAATAAAGGCCGCTATGATCGTTACCTTCGGCGTCCGTATATACCGCGTCGTAAGCGCCGTTGAGTTTTAATTTGGCACCGTTATCGGCAAGGAACTCGCCGTCGAGAACTTCATTATAGAGGATATAATTGTAGCCGCTGCCGGAAGGTATCAGCATTACGCTTACTACGGAAGAATTGGCCGCGTTGGTAAGCGTTATCTTGTCGCCGTCCTTGACGTAGGTGAAGCTCGAAACGGTGCCGTCCCCCGTAATCTGCGCGGTGCCGAAACCGGAAAGCTTAAGCGAGTTATACGAATTGGTGTAGACGACGAATTTACCGTAATCGTCAAGTTCGGGATAAGTCTGCACGAAACCGTAGTGTATCTCGCCGAGAGCTATCTCCTCGTCGTTTCTGACGCGGAATACACGCGTATCGCTGACGCCCTCGAAGGTTATACTGCTTAAACGGATAAACATCGTTTCGCCCGTATGCGGACCTGACGAATAAGTCACTTCGTAATCGCCGTCGTCGTTCTTTATATATACTCCGTAAGACCTTTTCTCTTCGGTGCCGGTGCCTTCGATATAATATAATCCGTTGTATTCGTCGAATTTTAACGTGACGGAATCGTCCGTTTCTTCGCCGTTATAAAGTTTATACGTTATCTCCGTACGCGCCTGATCGTAACGCGAATAGGAATGATCTCCGTTTATCCTGCAAACTATGAAATCCTGCTCTTTTTCGGTAGAGAAAACAGCTTCCATCGAATACGGGAAAAATTCGCCTCTGAAATACACGCCGCCCCTGTTAAGGTAAGCGTATTCGCCTTCCGGATCGGGAACGAAAATAAGGTCGTGCCCGCCGAACATATCGTAATACGCGCTGTCCCACACGGCAAAAAGATTGAGCGTGGATAAGACCGTTATTTCGGTATCCTGCACGGTTTCCGCGTCGACGTTGCGGGAAATGCGGTCGAGATAGTTTACGGCGTAAGCGACGTCTCCGCCGCCCACGGTGGCCCAACCTTTAAAGTAATAACCGTCCTTTTCAAACAGGTCGTACGATAAAACGGTCTTTTCGCCGTACTTTACCGATACGGAAACGCGTTTGGCGGTAGTCGGATCGGCTCCGTCGAAGAAGTTTACCTGAAAAGTCTTTCTGTCAAAATAATAGATATAAACGTTTTGGTTTTTGTCGGCGTTTAAAGAAAGCGCGGTAACGTTACGCGCGTCGTCGGCTATATCGAAACCCGTTCTCGCAACTTCGGGCGAATAAGTTTCGCCGACGTAATAATACCCCGTTTCGGGCGCGACTTCCGAATACGCGTCGCCGTCCAAGTTATGCTCGAACATCTTAACGGTATATTCTACTTTGTATCTTGCGGTGAGCGTTATGCCGTTTGCGGTTATCCTCGTGCCCGAAGAAAGCTCGGTATCGCCGTCGAACCAGGCGCCGAAGACAAGCCCCGTTTTAACGGGAACGTAAGACGAAACGCCTTCTTTCACATACGCGCCCGTTTTCAGATATACTACGGACGGAACGCCCGTGCCGCCGTCGGGATCGAGCGTAACGGCGCAGAGCTTATCCCATTTTGCGTAAAAGGTCATATTTTCGCTCGCTAAAACCACGGTGTACGCGCTGCCGGAAAACTCCGCATTGTCGTACCAACCGCCGAACTCGTAACCTTCACGAGTAAGATCGGTCGGGAGAACGTATTGCGTATTACCGTCTACGTTCACGCTTTCGATAGCGGCGCCGCCGTTTGTTACGAAGGATAATTCGGCTTTTTTATTGGCGCCCGCCGAAACGATGACGACGATCACGATCGCCGCGACTATCAATACCGCGGCAATAGCGGATATCAAAATAACAGTTGTCTTTTTCATAAGTCAAACCTTCCGAAATGAATTATGCCTATTATATCGGCAATACCGCTTTTCCGAGCGGCAACGAACAATCTGAAAATAAATTCTTATCGCGTATTTTAATCGGCGACCTCGCGCCAGATCGCGTATAAGGTGGTGCCTATGGGAGCGTTTACGACGTCTTCTGCCGTGTAGACGGCTTCGCCGTTTTCCGTAGTAGCCCAGCCCGCGAACTCATATCCGCTTCTTTCGGGGGCGGAAAACAGGTTCTGCTCCTTGGTGTCTATGAAAACGTAATTGTTGGTAAACGTTTTTTCGCCGACGGTTACGGAAACGACGTAGGTATTATCGTCCGAAAGCGTACAGCCCCAGACGGTAGGTCTGAAAGACGAATTCCACCTTTCGCTCCAGCCGCCTTGGTTTTCCGCGGCGTTCGTGTAGAACGTAGCCGACTTCGCGCCGTAGAAGGCGTGAACGCCCATTTCTTCGACGCTTGCGGGTATGACAATCGAAGATATATTCGCCATACCCTTAAAGGCGTAGTTTCCTATCCTTTTGACGCTTGCGGGGATTGAAAGCTCCGTTACGCCTTCCATACCGAAAAAGGCGTAATTGCCTATTTCTTCGAGCGAGGAGCCGAGCGTCAACGACGTAACGCCCGTAAGCTTATAGAACGAGTAGTTGCCGACGGAAACGACCGAGTCGGGAATAACGAGCGATCTGACGAGAGGCATCGTGCTGAATGCGTAATCGCCGACTTTTACCAACGACTCGCCGAGCGTTATCCTTTCGACCTTTTCGCACTTATAAAAGGCTTTATCCTTTATCTCTTCAACGGTGTCGGGAAGAACTACGGACTTTAACTCTCCGTCTTTATAAAACGCCTTTTCGCCTATCGAAACGAGCTTGGCCCCGAAATTGAAATTGGTCAGAGAGTCGCAGCCGTAAAAGGCAAAATCGCCTATTTCGCTTACGGCAGTGGTCTGTAAATTAATTGAAACGATATTATCGCATTCGTAAAACGCCGAGCGACCGATGTATTCGAGCCTCGTGGGCAAAGAGTCGACGGAAAGCGAAGAGCATTTGTAAAAAGTGTAATCCTCTATCCTCGTAAGGCTTCTGTTGAGCGTTACGGAAAGAAGATTGGAACAGTTGGAGAACGCACCTTTACCGATACGTCTTACGTTAGCAAGCCCCACTACGCCCGTGAGCGTGGCGGATTTGTTGAAGGCGTAATCGGCTATCCCTTTAACGCCCGTTTTGAGCGTGACGGTGGCAAGATTGCCGCCGCCGTAGCCGACCACCCAATCGCCCGCGTAGATAACGTCGGAAATGCCCGAATCGTTCTTCGGCCATAATTTAGTATTCTTAAAAGCGTACGTTCCTATACGCTCGACCGAATCGGGAATAATGCTTTTCTGATTGTTGTTGTCAAGTTGAACGCAACCCAAAAACGCGTAAGAGCCGATCGTCTTCAATTTACTGCCGAAATCGAAATCACGCAAAACTATGCAATCGATGAAAGCGTAATCGCCTATTTCTTCGAGATCGCCGCTCGGATCTTTGAACTCCCACAGTTCCTTTGCGCCCGCAAAAGCGTAATTGCCGATATATTTTAACGAATTCGGAAGCGACAGCGTTTTTATCTTGACCGCGCTCTCGAAAACGTAATCGGCTATGCCGACCGCATCGTCTTTCAAAACGAAAACCACGTTGTCGGTGTTGTCTTCGGCGGCGGCTATATATATCTGCCCGCCGATGATCTTCGGCGTTTTATTGCCGATAATGGAGTCCTTTCCCGAAAACGTCGTAACGTGCGTTAAGGCGGCGCGAAGCTCCGACGAGATATCTATCAGCCACTTGCCGATATAAAGGAACTGATAATGCTCGGTAACGTCGTAGCCGTCGTTGCCGTAAGGTACAGCGTCCGTCTTCATTGCGGCGTCGTATACCGCAGTGCCGTAAAAAGAGCGGGCGCCGATATGCTTCAACGAATCGGGAAGAGTGACGTTCAAAAGGTTTTCGTCCTGCTCGAAACAGTGCTTGCCGATATCTTTCAGCCCTTCGGGCAAAGCTATCTCAAAAAGCGAAGTGCAATCGGAAAAAGCGTATTCTTCTATCTCGGTCAATTTGTTTTCGCTGCCGAAATTAACTTCGGTAAGGTTGGCACACTTGAAAAACGCGTTTTTACATATTTTTTCGAGAGCGCCCGAGATCGTCACGCGCTTTACGCCGCTGTTTGAAAACGCGTATTCGCCTATTTCCTTAACCTTGGACGGGATAGTTATCTCGTCTAACGCCACGCAATCGGAAAAAGCCGCAGTACCTATTACGGAAACGTTATCGGATAGCGTGACCTTTTTTAAACTTTTGCAATAGGCAAAGGTCGAGTCGCCTATTTCCGTAACGCCGTAGGGTATTGTTACTTCAAGAAGCTGCGCGCACGACTGGAAAGCGCCGCTGCCGATAGTTTCGACGTTTTCGGGTATGGTCACGGCTTTTAGATTTTTGCAGTTCCAGAACGCGTTTTCGCCTATTTCGACGACGTTTTCGCCGAGAACTATCTCTTCTATCCTCGAACTTCCCCTAAACGCAAGCTTGGCTATGGAAGTTACGGGTTTGCCGCGGTATCTGTCTTCGATAATTACTTTGCCTTCGGCCTGACCTGCCTTTTCTATTTGATATTCGGTGTTGTTTTTGATAAGTTTATATAAGCAGCCCGTCTTGTAGCCGCGGTGAAATTCCACCACGCGCGACCAGTCGGAGTCCTCGTAGTCTTTCAACCCGCTTATAGCCTTGATGCGTATTTCGTAATTGCCTTCGGCCTGGTCGTCGAGCGAGAAACTCGCCTTGGTGGAAGACCTTTCCTTGACTTCTCCGGAATTAACGTCGGTTATCTCGAGTTTGTATCTGCGCGCGTTTTCGACGAGTTCCCACGTTAATACGTTATTATCGTCGAGACTGATGCCCGTAGGAGCCGGCAACGCGTTTTTGGAACACGCGAAAAGCGCAGTAAGCATCAAGCTTATCGCAAATAACGATATAACGAGTTTAATCGGTCTTTTCATAAATAAGAACCTCTCCCGACCGCCACTTTTTGCGGCCTTTAAGCAAAATTACCGTTTGCCTTCTTTCTTTTCTTTATAAGCCTTTATTATCTCGTGCGGCCACTTGAATTTGAACTTGCGGACTATAATATCGAGCAGGAACAACACTATCGCGAGGATCATAAACAGATTTCTCGGATCGTATATCCTTTCAAGCTCGGTAACGAAATCTTTGAATACCTCGTAAGGATCTTCAAGGTCGGCAATAAGCGAGCCGTTGCCGCGCGTAGCGATGAGTTTCAGCTTATTTGAAAGCTCTTCGCCGCCTACGTCGGAGAAATTGTCGTACTCCGAAGAATAAGAGAAAGTCTTGTATTTCTCAACGGAATCGATCTCGTTGCCGTTTGCGTCAAGCTTTTTGACGACTATCTTATAAACTCCGCTTCTTTTGACGACGAACGTACTGCTTGAATAGTTGTCTTCAGCCGTCAGACCTTCCGTAACGTAGAAATCGGGAGCGATCTCAACGCCGTTTTCCGAAACGGCAAGCTGTTTTACCGCGCCCTGCTCCGAGGATACGTCGGTTATCGTTCCTACGAGCGTTTCACCCTCGTTAAGGTCGGTATAAACGCTCATCTTGTTATAATAGTTTTCTTCTTTGATCTCCAAAAGCAAGCTCTTCGGCCGTATGTCTTCGGTCGGCATCAGGTTTTCGGCCACCCGCCTGATAAACGTCTGCCCGTTCTCATCCGAAGTCATATTTTCGCTCCACTTGCCGCCGATATCGCACATAAAGCTTCCGACCATGCCTTTGCCGAAATTCCATTGTGCGTACAGCGGAACGCCGTAATTGCCCGTTAGTACCAGCTGACTGTCTTTACGGACTTTGGTGCCGTAAAAACCGTCGAGCGTGAACGTGAGCCTCTTGGCGTTGGCGTCTTCGTCGACCGTCAGATCGAGATCGCGGACGAGGTTGGACGCTTCGTCGTAAACGATAGGAGAAAAGGTCTCCATAACTACGTCCTTTATCTCGGGAACGTTGAGGTCTTCACGCATGTTCATTACGATCTTATCGTCGTCGTCGTAAAGATATTTCTTGTACTCAGTAAGCTCGCCCGGGAAAGTGTCCTTCGTGGGGTTGCCGCCGTTACCCGCAGCGGCAAGTCTCAACGAATCGTCGCTGTCCTCGCCGCCGATAAGAACGACCGAAACGGTTATGCCGTTTTTATAATTTTTCTTTGCGGCCTCGATGGCGTCTTCGGTGTCGGCAAATTGACCGTCCGAAACGACGATGATATGCTTTTTATCTATATCTTTTTGAGCTAATAGCTGTTGCGCCGCCGATTCGAGCGCGTTGGTAACGACCGTGCCGCCGCCCGCCTCGTCTACTCTGTCTATCGCCGCAAGTATCTTTGCCTCCTGCGGACGCGGTGTGAGCGGCAAAATGGTCTCGTTGTTAGAGTCGAGCGTCATTATGCCGATGTAATCCCTTTCGGTCATGGCTTTAAGACAGGATACCGCGCCGGCTTTCGCCCAATACAGACGGTCTTGTCTCGTAAGTCCCACTTCGTCGCCCATAGAGCCCGAACGGTCGATGATGATTATAACGCCGAGCGGCGGAGTATAGTCTATCGCCTGAACGGGGAGCATCTGCTGATAAGTGGTGCCCGCCATAGCCTTTCTGTCGTACATATTGGTCTTTCCGTCGTCCGTATCGCCACCGACCGTAAGCACGGAGCCGCCGCGTTCGTAAACGTAATCGTAAAGAGCAAGCTGGAAATTCTTCGACCTCTCCGCCCCGTCGTCGCCATTAAAACGCGCCTTCATATCGAGCGTGGAAACGTTGTTCATTATTATCTGGTCGTAAGCGCAAAGCTCGTCGACCGTTTCGGGTATGGTCTCGGCGGACAAAAAGTTTATCGTTTCGACGTCAAACGCCTCGTCTTTCGTGAGAATGGATCTCAACTTTTCGGAAGAACCGTCCGTGCGCTCGAAGATCAATACCTTATTATACTTTTCTATGGACATGAACGTCGTATAGGTATTGTTTTCGGTGAGGTTTTCCGAACCCATGTTGATAAAGAACGTGAGCTTGTGCGCGCCCGTATCGGTAAACGTAAAGGGAAGCTCGAACGTCTGAAGCCCCGACCTTAAAGTTACGGTCGCGGCAGCGATGCCGTTTGCGTCCGTTCTGTCGTTATCGGAAAGGGCTATAAGAGCCATTTCGCCGTCCACGAGACTTTCCACGTTTATCTTGAACACGCATTCTTCGTTGATATTGACGTGATGATCGGGAAGATCGACGCTCGTTATCTGTACGTCCGCGCCCGGGTAAGACGACGGCACGTTCACCGCGTCTATCCTTATTCCGGAAGCCGAGATCGAACGCGCCACGGAGGCGGCTTTACCGTCGGTCTCCTTGCCGTCGGTCACGAGGACTATTTTGCCCGTTTCGGGATAGTTGAATAAAGTTTTGGTGTAATTAAGCGCCGCGGCGATATCCGTCGCGCTCGTATCGGGAAGATCGTTCAACGAATCGAGATACTTATCGTATATGCCGTTTACGTCTTCGGTGAGCGGAACGGCGTATTTTTGGTCGAAACCGAAAATGACGACGCCCACCTTATAGTTGTCGTATTTACTCTGGCGCAGTAGCGTTTCCACGAAAGCGTCACGCCTTACGCTCGACTCGCGTTCGGTATCCGAAACGTCTACGAGCAAGATTATCTCGTTTTCTTTGTTGGGAACGGTGTACGAAAACGTAAGCCCCGCAAGGGTGTTGACCGAAAGGAACATCACCACGAGGAACAGTACGAGAGAAGTTATACGGTTTCTCGTTCTCCTGTATCTCGGCGAAAGCCTGAAATACGGTATGAATGCAAGCGCCAACGCGGGGAGGAATATAAGGAGCAACCACGGATGATCGAAATGTATTACCATAATCTTTCCTCCTTACGTCTCGGTAAAGTGCAGCAGCCGTTCGATAAACAGCAACGACACGAGCCCTATGGCAAAGTAAAGCAACAGGTCTTTGAAGAACTCGTCGGGATCGGTCTCGACGTACGGGGTTATAAGCCCGTCTTCAACTACCGTGATGTTGCTTTCGTACGAGGGGATATTGACGAACGCGGAGTCCGTCAGGTTCTTGCCGAAATACGTCGTCTGTAAAAACGTGTAAGTCCCCGGAATGTTGAACTTGACTTTGGCGGGGAATTCCGTTAAAGTGGGTATCTTTTCTATCGTACCGATGACGTCAACGCTGTCGCCTCTGGAATTTACGGAGACGGTGTCGCCCACTTCGAAGGCGTTTTTCTCTATCGTCGGTGGGAAGAAATAGTTCATAACGTTGAGCATCAGCCGCGGATATGCCGGCAACAGCCCTATATTGGAATAGTGGACGCTGAAAGCCATTATCACGACTTTCGAGTTTTCGCTGTCCTTTATTAAAAACGCCGGTTCGCCCGTACTGCAACTCATAAGCACGCTGTACTGACCGGAATCGTAGCCGGAAATGCGCCTATAGGCAGATATTTGTATATCGTAAGCCGAAACGCCGCTCATGACGGGGTGTTCGGTATCGTCGCCTTCTATAAGCGGAACGAGCACGAATTCGTCGCCCATACGGTATGCGTAGGGGTTACTGTCTATTCTCACGCCGAGGTTGTTGGGGGTGGAAGACGGATCTATCAGAAATACTACGCCGTCGGTGGGGAGCCTTTCGGGCATCTTATCCTCGAAGACGTAAAAATCAAAGCCTTCGGTGCTCGGTTCGGTATCGCGCTTGACCTCGGTCAGCTGCATATCCCATCTTCCGATGCTGTTATAGTAACTTCTTAAATTGAGCAGAACGCTCCTCGTGAACGGATTGGGGTTGGAACTCGAATACTGTACCTTTATAACTTCTTTCTGACCGCCGTAGATATCGAAACGGTTGTCGACGTCTATTGAATCGTCGCTTTCGGCGATGGAAACGTGGACGCGCTGATAAGAATAGATCATATCCGAATAAAAGTCGCTCTGCTCAACGAAAGCTATATTCTCGTCTTCGTAATCTTCCTTTTTAACGGTGCTGAAAGAATGTCTGAAAATAACGGTCTGCGGAACGCCGTCGGGGCAGTATACGTCCGTCGAATAATTGTAGGTAATACCTGCCGAAGACGCGTCGTCGGCGTTGCCGTTTTCAACGCGCAGATCGACCGTCGCCCTGTAAGCCCTGCCGTAAGAGGCCACTTCGACGACGAAATTATAATAGTTTTCGTCGAGTTCCGCGCCGGCGTTTAAAATCGCGACGTTCCACTCGGAATCGCGGTCGTAGACGTGGACTATCTCCACGCCTTTGGGCGCGTTGTCGTAATCGGTATCGGTATATAAAACTATCTTTGCGCGGGGGTTATCCGAAAGGATATCTTCGCATTTATTGAGAGCCGTCTGTATATCGGCGGAGCCGTAAGTACAGGCGCTGTCCTCTTCGAGCATTTCGTCAAGCAAAAGACCGAGTTCGTATTCGTTGGTCTTGTCGTACCGCTCGAAAAGGTAGTCGGGATCGGCGTCCGCGACTATTAAAGAGACCAAACCGCCGCCCTCGAAAACGTTTTCGGTGCGGTCTTTAATAAGCTCTATCGCTCTTTCGTAACGTGTCTTATATTCATCGTTCAAAGCGCGCATACTCGCCGAAGAATCGAGAACGACGATCACTTCTTCGTAATCGACCTGTTCCTTTTTGATCTTCGCGGGGTGCGCCAAAACGAACGAACAGACGGTAAGGATAAGTATCTGACATATTATCAGGATAATATTCCTCAATTTGCTCGTAGGTATTTTCTTTTTTCTGTATTTCAGGCTTAATTTCCAGACGAACGTCGTCGAAATGAATTTCTGTTGATAATTAGGTCTTATAATGTAGATTATTATCAACGCCAGTATCGACGACAGGGCGATCAAGCCGAGAGGAGCCAATAAACTCATTCCATGATACCTACCTTGATCATTTGCCCGAACAGCACCTTTTCGATAGGTCTGTCCGTTCTCGCTAAGACGTATTGCACGCCGCGCTTGTTGCAGAAGTTCTTTATGTCCGCGATGAAGTCGTTAAGCGCCTCTTCGTACGCTTTCTGCATCGACCGCGTTATCCTTAACTTCATATTCTTCGGATCGGACGCGTCCACCGCCTCCGCGTCGAACAGGCTTACCCTGCCGTCGTACGTCGGATCGGCCTCGTCAGGCGTCATTATCTGAACTAAAAGCACTTGCCGCTTCATATACAAAAGATAATCGACCGCAGCTTTCCAATCGTATTCCGTAAAGAAATCGGATATTATGACCGTCAGCCCGTTGCCTCTCGAAATGTCGTGGTCGGACGTAACGCACGCTCTTATGTCCGCGTCCTCGCCTTCGAAGTTTATCTCGTCGAATCCCGATATGGCGCGCATGAACGCGTTCTTCCCGACTATCGTTCCGAACGGGTTCTCCGCGTGCTTGCCCGACATAAAGTTGAACGTCACTTTGTCCATATTGTGTACGGCAAGATACCCTATCGCCGCTGCCGTCGCTACGGCGTACGCCTGCTTTTTGGAGTTGTCCTTCCCCATAGAGGCCGAGCAGTCGATAAAGATCTGTACCTTCATCTGCCTTTCGTCCGTAAACAACTTGAGATAGTATTTCTCGAAACGACTGTATAAGTTCCAGTCTATTCGCCGTATGTCGTCCCCTAAACGGTATTCGCGGTAATCGGAAAACTCCACCGTCTGTCCGTATGACCTGACAAGGTGCCGCCCGCCGAAATATCCGCGTAATTCCGTCTTTAAGTTAAACGACAACGTCTCCAACCGACTGAAAAATTTGTCGTTCAAATACGTTTCTTTCATTCCTTTCTCCCGTTGAGATCAGACTGCTTTTGCTTTTGCTTTCTTATCTGTACTTTTTCGATACTTCTTCAAGTACTTTCTTTATAACGTCGTCAGCCGTCAACCCTTCCGCTATAGCCTCGAAGTTGAGCTTTATCCTATGTCTTAAAACGGGATATGCAAGCTCTTCGATATCCGAATAAGCTACGTTGAAACGACCTTTGATGAGCGCTTTGACTTTGCCTGCGGAAATAAGCGCTTGTCCCGCACGCGGTGACGCCCCTACCCTTATATACTGCTTTGCGGTCGCCGTGGACACTTCGCTTATCGGGTGCGTGGCGCTCGTCAAGATCATAGTGTATTTCAAAACGTCCTGCGCGACGGGTATCTGATTTGCCGTAGCTCTCATTCTCAAAAGCTCTTCGCCCGTACAAGCGCAGTCGGCGACTTCTTCCATCGTCTTTTGCGTCAATGATACTATGTCCATCAACTCGTCTACGGAAGGATCGGGCACTATCAGCTTGAACATGAACCTGTCCATCTGCGCCTCGGGGAGCGGATAAGTTCCGTCCTGCTCTATCGGGTTTTGCGTGGCAAGCACGAAGAACGGCTCGCTGAGCTTTCTCGATTCGCCCATTACCGTTACGGTGTGCTCCTGCATTGCCTCGAGAAGTGCCGACTGCGTTTTGGGCGTGGCCCTGTTTATCTCGTCCGCAAGGATTATGCTGCTGAATATCGGGCCCGGCTGGAATTGGAACTTCGAGTTTCCGTCTTCGCCCTTGACGATGATATTCGTTCCCGTGACGTCCGCAGGCATTAGGTCGGGCGTAAATTGGATACGCTTGAACGGTAGGTCGAATACCCTGCCGAGCGTTCTTACGAGCCTCGTTTTTCCTACGCCCGGAACGCCTTCCAACAACACGTTGCCGCCCGCTATCATGGCGATGATAGTACCTTCGACGACTTCCTTCTGACCGATAACGTCCCTCGCTACCTGCGTGAAGATGTTTTCGCATTGTACGCTGAATTGTTCTATGTCTTTTTCGGTTGCCATATTTTCACCTTTTTTGATTTGATCTTTCTTTTGAGCCGACCGCAGGTCAGCGGCAATTCGCAATTTGCAATGCGCAATTCGTAAATACGGTCGAGCGACCGTATTTGCGCTGAATTGCATAGCAATTCCGGTCGACTATTATTAATTGCAAATTGCTGATTGTTTTAGTCTGCTATTGTTTTTAAGTAGTCGATGATATAGTCTTTTTCGTCCTTATCGGTGGTGCCTTCCTGCGAGACCGATTCGACGCCGTCTTCGTAATACTGCTTATATATGTCGCCGCCGTAATACGTTTCGCCGTCGAAGACCTGGTTTGCGGGATCGTATTTGCCGCCCGCGCCGGAAGACGGATTATTGCTGTCGTTATCGCCCTGGTTTTCACCCTCGGTGTCGCCCGGCTCGTCGCCCGGCTGGTCGCCTTCGCCGTCGCCGTCGTCACCGTCATCGCCGTCTTCGGCCTCCTGAAAATACGCCGTGAGGACGATATTGTCTTTTATCTTGACGTCGGTACGGAAAGGATCTTCAAGCTCGTCCGACCAATACATGAACACCCAGCCGTCGTCCGCCACGGCAACGATCGGCGAAGCGTCCTTACCGGCTTCGACTATCTGGACCTCGTCGCCTTCGATGAACCCGCCGCCCTCAACGACGTAAGTGACCTCGAAATAGCGCTTGTTGCGTTCTTCGTTGATATCTTCGATTATCTTGCCGCCGTTGGGGATAACGCCCTCCGCGCTCATTACCGAAACGGTAGCCATTCCCGAGCCGAACAAGAACATTACGGAAAGAATGATTATGAGCGATAAAGGTATCACTATCTTGATAAGCGACGAACCTAAATTGTCGGCGCCCGAACGCTTTTTCGAGCCGTCGGAAGAATGAGAAAAGGTTTTATAAAGCGAACCGACCGCGTCTTCACGCTGGCGGGTGAAGATATAATCGTCATTATCGGAGTATTCGGTCATCGTGATGATACGTTCGTCTAACCCGAGCTTATCTATTCGCCTTGCGATATCTTTTTCGCCCGGACGGTATTTAAGAAAATACAGCGCTACGACTGCCGCCGCCGAAACGACGAAAAAGATAACAAACGACAGCCAATACGCCGAAAAGCCCGTCATAAAGAATACGAACGCAACTATAAACAGCACCAAAAAGCCTATCGAAAGCCCCGCCATCAAAGACTTGATGACGGCTTCTTTGATAAGATGCTTGCGGTGTTTTTTCATGTATTCATTCATTGTCGGAAGCTACCCTCCTTTATATGCGACCGCGGCCGAAACAAAGCGCGCGATATTAAGCGATAAATAAAATATTACTATTATCCATAATAATGTTTATTATAACATTTTACAAGACATTTATAAAGCGTTTTCTTGTATTTTTTGCAAATATATTAATTATTATTTTCTCCCGACATAAAATAATGCCCCCCGCACGGTGAAAAAACCGTGCAGGGGGCAAGATCAGTTGTTACGAAACTACTTAAAGCTTATCAGTCCTGACCGTAGCCATAGACGAGTTGTGCCTCACAATAGTTGTTGGTGTTCCACTTCTGCGGAGCCTCGAGTTCGGTCGCCTCGAAGTAGATGGTCTGTTCTGCAGTCCAGTAATAGAATGCTCCGGTCATAGTCTTAACCGTCTTCGGAATGACTATAGACGAAATGTTCGTACAATTCTGGAACGCGCAGGTCGAGATCGTTTCAAGGCCTTCGCCCAAAACCACCGAGGTGAGCTGCGTGCAGTCCGCAAACGCATAGTTCGTCAATTTATGGAGTGCCAAGTTAATACCCGGTTCACTGATGTATTCGGGAACAACTACGCTCGTAATAGCGGTATTCTGGAAAGCACCCGTGCCGAGGACCGTCATGGTCGACGGGAATACGATGTCGCCCGTGAGATTGACGCAGTCCTGGAACGCATACTTGTTGATGCACTTCAGACCTTCGTTGAGGTATACCTTGGTAATATTCTTGTTGCCGAGGAACGCGGAAGGTCCTATTTCGGTGGTGTACTCGGGGATCTCAACTTCGCCGCTGACTCTTCCCGGGAGGGCAAGAAGCAGTACGCTGCCCTTGAAGAGGAAGCCGTTTTCGTCAACGTAATAGTCGAGGTTCTCGGGGATAAGAATGTTCCTGAGGTTGGGAACGTTTGCGAAGAACAACGCGCCGCTGTTGACGTAACCGTTGGTAGCAAAGTACGTTTCACCGAGAGAAGTCATGCCGGAGTGAACGACGATGGTGTCTATCTTCTCGCAGCCCTGGAGAATGTACAAGTGACTTGTAGTGATAGATTTCAGACTCGTGGGAATATAGAACGTACCGTTATCCGCCGTGTAATTCTTACAACCGTCGAAAATATAGGACGCGAAAGACGAAACGGTGTTCGGAACGTGGAGCGTTTCGAGGTTCTCACAATATCTGAAAGCACCCATGGACAACTGCGTCGTCTGGTCGGAGAGCTTCAACGTTCTGAGGCTGACACAGTTCTGGAACGCACAGTTACCGATAGCGTAAATAGCAAACGGTATTTCGTGATCTACCTTTTCGCCGTCTTCGTCGTAATATGCAACGTTCTTAAGAGCGGTACAACCGTAGAACATATACGTACCCAGCGACGTTAAGCCGGAGGTCGGAAGAATAATTTCTTCAAGCTCTACGCAGTTATTGAAGAGGTAGTTCGAAGAGACCTTCGCAGGAACAGTGGAAAGATCGAACGAAGTAAACGCAGTGCCTTCAAATGCACGCTGACCGAGGAGTTTAAGACTTGCGGGAATCGCGTTGGTTATCTTGCTGCCGTCGTCCTGAACGAATTCGAGCGTGTCGAGCGAAGCACAACCGCTGAACATATACGAGGGCAGATACTTGACCGCACCCGTGAAGGTGACCTTCTTAAGATCGAGACAGTTCTGGAATACGTAGCCGTGTCCTGCTGTAGCAGAAGTAGCGTCGCTCGTAGGCGTTTCAGTGCCGTTCGTGGTATTGTTTGCGCCGAGAACGATATTCGCGGGAAGCTCAATGGACTTAAGACCGGAACCCTTGAACGCATAGTTAGCGATATTGGTAACGGTATCGGGTATCGTGATGCTTTCGAGAGACGTACAGTTGAGGAATACTTCGTAACCTATCTTGGTGATCGGACCTTCGAAGGTGACCGTCTTAAGCGACGTACAATCTTTGAAGATATCGCCGTAATAAGTGTATACCCAAACGTTGTTTACACGAGCATTTGTCTGTTTATACAGTTTACCGAGTTCGGTAACGCCTGCAGGTATGCTTACGGATACGAGACCGCAGTTTTCAAACGCAAAGCCGCCGATGAAGTCGGTGTTGGCGCCGAACGTGATCTGTTCAAGTCCCGTACAGCCGCTGAACGCGTACTGCGGAATGCTCGTAAGAGTATCAGGAAGGACTACGTTGTTGAGGCTCGAGCAGTTCTGGAATGCGTACTGTCCCATAGAGGTAAGCGCACTCGTACCTTCGAACGTCAACGTGGTGAGACCCGTACAACCGGCAAACGCGTATTCGCCGATGGTGGTCACGGAAGCGGGGATGATTATCTCGCCGACTTCGATATGACCTTCAAAGGCATTAGCGCCTATTTCGGTTATACCTTCGGGAATTGCGAACGAATCGCCGAGATCGCCGAAAGCAAATCTTACGGTGGTTATCTGACCGTCGCCCGTCTTATTGTAGACCAACGGCTTATTGTCGCCGAAGTCGGAAGACATCTTGAAGTTGGGGTTGTCTTCGGCAACGGTGATCGTCGTTACGGAATGACAATCGGTGAACATGCCCTGAACGCTCGTAACAGCAGCGGAAATGTGAATAGCAGCAAGAGCTTCGCAGCCGCTGAACAACTTGGCTTCAACGTTGTAAACGCCGCCGTCTTTAGTCGTTTCGGGGAACGTGAAGGACGTAAGTCCCGTGTTGGCAAATGCAAACAATCCTATAGCGTAAGCATAAGACGTAGTGGAAGAACCGCCTGCGCCGCCTGCACCGCCGCCGCCCGGGGTATCACCGCCGATACCGATACCGAGGAACAACGGATAAGTTACGTAAATGGGTGCGCCGATCGAGCCGGGGGTTTCGCTTGCGCCGCCACCGGGGGTTTCGCTTGCGCCGCCGCCGGGGGTTTCACTTGCGCCGCCACCCGGGGTTTCACTTGCGCCGCCGCC
>JAFZXN010000020.1 GCA_017616695.1 Clostridia bacterium
GCCCGCCGTATGATATATTGCGTTACAATATGATATGTCGCTTTGCAATATGATATACGCGCAGAGCGCGAATTAAAAATATCAAAAATATTCGCTAATACTCGTTTTTGACGGTATTTTCGTCAAACCTATAATAAAGCTCTGTGCCCGTATCGTAAAAGACAGAACGACTGATTTTCGTTTCTCCGCCACGGTTTATAGTTCCGTATTGCATAAATTCGCCTTGCGGTTTTATTTCGTTGACCGAAGTTACGACTACGCCGTCGCGATATACCTTTCCGTTTGAATAATAACTCGTAAAACCTTCTCCGAAAGAGATAAAATACTCGTTTTCATCAAGATTTTTTTCGGTCGTGAACGTTTTTGTTTCAAAATCGAAAGATACCAATCTCGATTTTTCGACGTGGCAGATACAAAAATCATAAATGCAGTTATCGTTGCTTTTATAGTCCATTACCGCAAAATACAGCTTATTGCCGTTTACGACGATGCGATTATAAAGATAGCAGTTATCTTCGTTATCTAACCCGAAACTTTCACCGCCATAATCAAGCGTTATTCGCCCGTTTTCCGTATTGACTTCGCCCGTCGCGCCGTTATAATAAAACCCGAGCCGTTTTTGCGCGGCGCACGTTATACCGTGTTTTTCCGTATCGTTCAGCAAATAATCGTTTGCCTGATTTACTTTTTCAATATCTTCGGCAGAGTACAGATTTCCTTTATAATTTGCGTATATAGTAAATCCGTCGACCGTGACCGTATCGTTTGAAAATTTTTCCGCAACGAACTCGTCCGTTTTTAAAGCGCGGTCGTAACAGCGAAGCTCGAAATATTCCCCCGAATTATTTGCTCTGAAATAATAAATTTTATCGCCGTTTACAAGCGCGGATCTTACGCTTCCCGTAACGAGAGTTTCTTTATAGACGCAGTCGGAAGAAAAGACCGTCAAACCGCTGTTTGCGTCCCACGCGGCTACGATAAGGTCTTCGCCGTCGGTCGTAATATCGTTTATGCCTATAATATTTCGGCTGTCCGACGAACGCGAAAACAACAAAAAATCGTTGCCTTCGATATGATATATCGTGCGGTCAAACCAAGTGTATTGCTTATTGCCGACCGTCACGACCTTCGTGGGGATTGTGATTATCGCCTCGTGATGATACGGCCCGTATCTCTTGCCGAATATAAATTCCGAGGATATGATAATAATAACAAACAAGAATACTATTAACGTAAGCAATATCGACGCCGTAATCATCAATATTTTTCCAATTTTTCTTTTCATAACGATATTTAAAAAAAAATAATATGCAGATACCAAAAAATATAGTTTCAAAAAAACAAAACGCGGCTGTCGCGGGCGGGGTGAAAAGCACCGACTTGCGACAGCCGAATTTTATGAGTTTTAATCTTTTTTCTTACCGCCGAACAAGCGTTTTACAAAGCTCGGAAGGTCTTTTTTGGGCTTATCCTCTTCCTTTTCGTAACGAGCGGGAGCCGATTCGTAAGCTGCGGGAGCGGACGGGCGCGGTTGACGATATTCCGCCGTATAGCGTTCGTCGGGATATTCGGGCGTAGCCGCTTTCGGCGGTTCCGCAGGACGGGCATATCCGGCGTTCTGCGGGTTAAAAGCCCTGCTGTCTCTGTTGAGATATTCGCCGCGGGTAACGGTCGGGCGCTCCGCCGTTTGTTCCGCGTATTGAGCGCCGTTATTCACGCCGTAAGAACGGTTGGGCGCCCAGGCGGTATGCTCTTCGTAAACGGGTTCGGCGGGCTGCTTTTCTTCCTCCTCGTCGTCCTCTCTTTTAACGGCGAACAGCTCGTTGTAAGCGCGGGCGTTTTCTTCTGCGATACCGTTTCCGTCGGCGTCAAAACCCGTGGCGATAAGCGTGATAATGACTTCTTCCTGCAATTCGGGATTGATGTTCGCGCCGAAAATGACGTTAGCCTCGGGGTCGACTATATCGCGAATGCTTTTAGCCGCGTCGTTTATCTGCGTGAGCGTAAGATCGGTGCCGCCCGTGACGTTAAAGATAACGCTCTTCGCGCCCTCGATGGTGGTTTCGAGAAGAGGACTCGATACCGCGCCTTTGACGGCCTCGACTATCCTGTTTTCGCCCCTCGCGCTGCCGATGCCCATGTGCGCAAGACCTTGATTTTTGAGCGTGGTCTTTACGTCCGCAAAGTCAAGGTTTATTAGCGACGGCGTGGCTATAAGGTCGGCTATGCCGCAGATGCCTTGACGGAGCGTATCGTCGGCGTAACTTAACGCCTCGACGAACGGCGTGTTGGGCTTCATGGCCTCCATAAGCTTGTCGTTGGGGATTATGATTATGGTGTCGACGTGCTTTTCAAGGTTTGCTATGCCCTTTTCGGCATTCTTCGAACGTTTATTGCCTTCAAACGAGAACGGCTTGGTAACTACGGCTACGGTAACGCAGCCCTTTTCTTTGGCTATTTTGGCTATGACGGGAGCCGCGCCCGTGCCCGTGCCGCCGCCCATACCGGCGGTTATGAACAAAAGATCGACGCCGTCGACTATCTGCTCGATGAGTTCTTTGCTTTCGTTAGCCGCCTTTTCGCCTATCTCCGGCTCGGCGCCCGCGCCTAAACCTTTCGTTTCGAGCGCGCCTATCTGATATCTGTCTTCGGGATCGCAAAGCGACAACAATAACGCTTGCTTATCCGTGTTTATCGCTACGAAATGCGCGGTATTCACGCCTGCTCTTATCATTCTGTTCACGGCGTTGTTGCCCGCGCCGCCTACGCCTATTACCATAATTTTCGCAACGTTCAATCCGTCGTCTACTACCATATATTTCCTCCTGATTTGTTCTTTGGTTTCTTCTTCCGTAAACTCTTCGGTTTCCGGATCTTGTCGGGCCGATATCTCTTCGGCTCTTTGATCGTTATATTCTTCGGTCATACTACCGCTTAGTACTATCTCTTCGGGTTCTTTTTCCGTTTCTTCTTCGGGCTCCTCGACGGGTTCTTCCTCGTAAGTTTCCTCTTCTTCGGGCTCCTCGACGGGTTCTTCCTCGTAAGTTTCCTCTTCTTCGGGCTCCTCGACGGGTTCTTCCTCGTAGGTCTCCTCTATTTCTTCGGGCTCCTCGACGGGCTCTTCATCGTAGGTCTCCTCTATTTCTTCGGGCTCCTCGACGGGCTCTTCCTCGTAGGGTTCCTCTTCATCGGGTTCCTCAACAGATTCTTCCTCGTAGGTTTCCTCTATTTCTTCGGGTTCCTCGGCGGGTTCTTCCTCGTAGGTTTCCTCTATTTCTTCGGGCTCCTCGGCGGGCTCTTCCTCGTAGGTTTCCTCTATTTCTTCGGGCTCCTCGACGGGTTCTTCAAATTCTTCTTGCGTGGCCCTGTCGCCCGCGTAGCTTTCGCCTATGTAGTCGGAATGGAAATCGTCCGACTCATCGTAAGTTTCGTCGCGGTCGGGCGACGCATAGTGCGACGTCGCCTGCTCCGTTTCGGGCATATCCGAACTGTCGGCAACGACGTATTCGCCCGACGAGCCTTCGTCGCTATACGAGCCGCCTTCCGCAAAATCCGACCTGAAGGGATCGCCGCTTTCTTCTATCGGTCGAGCTGACGAAAAGCCTTCGTCGGCTTTAAAGTATCCGTCGCCATTATCGCTGTCGTTTTCGGCGTAGTCATCTTCGTTGCGAATTTTCGCAGAGTCGTTTTCGTCGCCGTAATAATCGTTTTTATATTCTTTAAATTTTTCGCCGTACTCGTCGTCCGCGGCGTTATCCTCTTCGTCCGACGGATATTCTTCATCGTTTTCTTTATAATATCCGCTTTCGGTCGATCCGTCACGGTCGGCGTATTCTTCGTTATAAGCTTGTCCGTCGTCGTCTTCGTCGGCCGATACGGCATTATCAAATTCGGGTTCTTCAAGCTCCTCGTAAGTATCGGATATATCCGTTTCGTCCATATATTCTTCGGCGGCCTCCGCATCGGAAACGACTTTATTACAGCCTTTTAAATCAGCCTGTTCGCGCTCCGAAGAAAGGTCTGGAACGACGTCGCCCCCGTCGGGAACAAATCTGAAACACCTGTCGCTTACGTCTATGTAATCGCCGACGCCGTCTGCGCCGTACTTGATTTTATCGTTATCCAAGATCAAACCCCCTTATAGTTGAGCGCGTAATTAAGAACGGCCATTTTCGAAGTTTCTTCGGGCTTTGCCATATAGCTCGTTTTCGGGCAGAGAACGTTGACGGGTATCTCTACCGCGCCGAACAAAAACTCCTTTGCGCCGCGGACGTAGGCTATCCCGCCGCCCGTTAAAGAAAGATTGTAATCGCTCGGAAGACGGACGTTGCAGCCTTTTATCGCCTCGTCTATCTTTTCGGCGAGTTCGGATATCATAAACCGAGCCACTTCGTTACACGCCTGTTGCGGATAGCGGTACATATTATCGCCGTCGGAGACCTCGTAAAACCCGTTGTAATCGGGTGAAACGGTAAGGTTGAGTTTACGTTTGATCTTTTCGGCAAGGTCGTAACTTTTCAGATTGAAACGCTGCATAAGATACGCGGTTATATACCCGCCGCCGAGTGCGAAACTCGTGTTGTAAAGCACCCCGCCGCCGTAAAGGACGGAAAACGAAGTTACCGAACAGCCGACGTCAATAAGCACCTCGAAAGCAAAGCGCTCCTTTTCGGAAAACAGCAAAAGCGATTCGGCTACCGGCACGGGAACGAATTTGACTTTCTTTACCCCGATGGACGAAAGAGTATCTCTCACGGCTTTAACGAAGGTCTTTTCGGCAAAATAAAAGGTCGTCATTCCCGTTATGGAAGACGTTACGTTGCCGGTAAGCGTCGTTACGCGCTTTTGCCCGTCCAAAAGGTACTGAACGCCCGTGCAATCGACAAGTTCGTATCCTGCGACGTAAAGAGGCTTCGACGCCGCGGAAAGATATTCCTCCACGTCGCGCTTTTTGAGCTTTTTGCGCTTGTTGAGATACATCTGCTGCGAGCTGTTCCTGACCGCCAGAAAGTTTGACGGAACGCTGAAATGCACCTCGCTTATCTTTGCGCGCGCGGATTCTTCAAGCGAAACGAAGACCTTTTTAATAACGGAAGAAAATTCCTCGACGGATTCTATCTCGCCCGTGGAAATGACGAAGGTCGGCATCTCGGTATACGCTCGTATTATGAAATTTTCGTTAACGCCGTTTTCGCCTATCATTCCCGTTATTTTGGACGAGCCTACGTCAATGACGGCGACAGAGTCTTTTAGCATCTGTAAACTCCTTAACGCACGGTATAAACAGCGTATACCGTTTTATCCTCGCGTTCGAGGCATTCTATCTTGCCGACGAGTTTATCCCCGTCGGACAGGGTGGAAAGTTTTTCGATGGCGGCGGAGACTTTTTCGCCCGTCCTCTCGAAAGCCTTATATACGACTATCTCTACGCCCGTTCTTAAACTTAGCGTTATCCTCACGTTGCCCTTTTCCGCAGTTTCGTAAATGAGAATGCGGCTTATAACGTCGCGCGGATCGGAAAACGGCTCGACCGTCTGCTTTAAAGCCCGTATATACGGATCGTTTACGTAGTCGAGCCTTGTAAGAACTTCCAAAGAAAGCTCTTCGTTTATATCAGTTTCGACTATTATGTTGCCGAGCCCGTCGCCGCTGTTGGAAGAGTCGTCGCGCTTGTCCACCACGGCAAACTGCTCGTCGGCAATATAATAAGCCCCGTCACGGTAAAAGGCGTAACGCTCGCGACAGCGCGAAACGCTCACCTCTATCCCCGCGGGATAGACTTTTTTTACGCCGTCGACTTTTAACGCAAGCTTTTCGCTTATGAGATCGGCGACTTCGTTTTCGTCAACGAACAAGAGGTTTTTGCCCTTAAACTGCGACAGGACTTCTTCCGCCGCCGTCACCCTTTCGCCGTACACCGAGTAGTGAACGACCACGTCTTTGACCGAAAAAAGCGCAACGAAAACGAGAACGGCAAAAGCCGTCGCCACCGCTGCGGATAAAATAATAAGGAGCCTTTTGTGTTTCATATCAAGCCACGTAAAATAATTCGGTCAAACGCCGGAACTTTCCTTTTTAAGGATCGATCTCGGCGATGCTCGCGCCGAGTGCGTTGAATTTTTCTTTAAAAGACGCGTAGCCGCGGGCTATATGGGATACGCCTTCTACGGTAGACACCCCTTCCGCAGCCATCGCCGCTATGCATAGAGCCATTCCGCCACGAAGATCTTCGGCTTTGACGTTCGCCCCCGTAAGATCTGTGCCGTTTATCGTTACGCCGTTCGGGTTTACCGTAACGTCCGCCCCGAAACGCTTTAACTGGCGTGCGTAATTGAATCTGGAATCGAACACCGTTTCGGTTATTTCCGTTCTTCCCGCGGCGGTCGCCGCGCACGCGGCAAGTTGCGGGTGAAGGTCGGTCGGGAACGCGGGATACGGCGCCGTCACGACCTTTTCAAAGCCTTTGGCTCTGCCGTTAGTAATTATAGATATTATATCATTATTTATATGTAATTTGCAAGCATTATCGCGAAGTTTTTGCAATAAATTGCAAATATTAGCGGGGTTTGCGCCTCTGACGGCGACTTCTCCGCCCGTAGCGAGCACCGCAAGCAGCACCGAACCGCATTCTATCCTGTCGGGCACGGGGGTAAAGCTCTTTCCGCCGTACAATTTTTCCACTCCGTCTATAATAAGAACGGAAGTTCCCGCGCCTTTTATCTTCGCCCCGCATAGAGAAAGATAGTCGGCAACGTCTTTGACTTCGGGTTCGGCGGCGGCGTTTTCCACGACCGTTTCGCCCTTTGCCGTCACCGCGCAACACATCACGTTAAGCGTCGCCCCCACGCTCGGATAACGCAGTTTTATCTTCGCGCCGATAGTCGACGACGCGAAAACGTTCACCCTTTTTTCGTTCTTGCCGACTTCGGCGCCGAGCTTTGAAAAGCCGTCGAGGTGTATGTCGATGGGCCTTGCGCCTATACTGCACCCGCCGGGGTAAGCGAATGACGCCGCTTTGAACCTTGCTACGAGCGGCCCCGCCAGAAACAGCGAGGCACGCAGTTTTTCGCACAGATCTTCGGGCAAATACGAACTGTATACGCCGTCGGTATTTACGTAAAGCCCGTCGCCCGTACGCCTGACGACCGCGCCTATACGCGTAAGTATCGCGGAGAGATTGTCTACGTCCGAAATGTCGGGGCAATCTTTAATGAGCGTTCCGCCTTTTACGAGCACGGACGCGCACATTACGGCAAGCGCGGAATTTTTCGCACGCTGTAAAACGTATTCTCCTTCAAGCCTTTTTTTACCGCGGATCTCATACGACGACATAAACGATATCTCACATATCATTTGTATTCCGCCGGAAAGATTTTTGTCAAAGCCTCGGCTTAATCAAGCGTTTTTAAGGTCGGCTTTTTTCGTAGCGACAGACCGTCGTCCGAGCCGCCGCCCGAAACGTTTATAAGCACGCCGAACGCCGCCATAAAGATTATTATCGACGTGTTGCCCGCGGAAACGAGCGGGAGCGGCAAGCCCGTCGGCGGTATGCTGCCCGTAACTACGAGCGTATTTATCATGACCTGCACCGCGTAAACGGAAGTTATCCCAACGGCGAGAAGATATCCGAAATAGTCGCGGGCTGAAAACGCCGCCTTAAAGCCGCGCATTATGACGAAAAACATTGCGGCAAACAGTATCGCCGTGCCGAAAAAACCTATTTCTTCGCCGATGACGGAAAGGATAAAATCGCTTTCGGAAAAGGGCAGAAATCTGAATTTCTGGCGCGAGTTGAAAAGCCCCACGCCAAAGAGCCCGCCCGACGCGAGCCCGTACAGCGATTGCAGCAGCTGATAGCCTTCGCCCTGCGGGCTTTCCCACGGATCGAGAAACGCCGAAAGCCGTTTCAATCTGTACGGCTCGGCGATTATAAGAAGAGGCACCGCCGCAACGACGGGCGCGCCGATAGCGGCAAGCACCTTTAATTTCACGCCCGCCGCAAAGATCATTACGACGGTCACCGCGCCTACGCACACCGTCACCGACATATTGGGTTCGATTATTATCAGAAGACACGTCGCCCCGCCGACCGCAAGCACGGGCAAAAGGCTCAAAAAGCCGCGCGCTCTCTCGGGTTTTTCGGCAAAATACGCCGCAATGAATACGACGAGGAAAAACTTTGCCATTTCCGACGGCTGAACGGTAAAAAGCTTAAGGTCTATCCACCTTTTGGCGCCGTACACCTCGACCGACAGCCCGGGAACGAACACGAGCGCGAGAAAAACCAGCCCGACCACGATAAGCGGCAGGGCGAGTTTAAAGTAGCGATGATAATCTATATGAGCCGTAATAAACATGGCGATAAGCCCTATCGCCACGCCGAGCGCCTGCTTTGCCGCAAAGTAATAGGGCGAGCCGAAATCCGCAGCGGCGTTGTAATTGCTTGCGGAGTAGACCGCGACCACACCGAAAAGCGCAAGCAATATCACGACTACGGCGAGCGCGCCGTCCTTTTTTTTATCGTAAGAAAGAAATCGTCCGTTGAAAAATTCAGCCATTTACGGATCTTACTATCCTCTCGAATTCTCTTCCCCTTTCCTCGTAATCGTAGAACGCGTCGAAGGACGAGCAGGCGGGACTCAACAAAACTATACCGTTGTTAGCCGCCTCTATCTTGGCAATTTTTACCGCGCTCGTAAAACTCGACGAAACTGATATCTTGTTGAAACCGACTTCTTCCGCCGCCTTCAACAGCTTGTAACGGCATTCGCCCGTTAAAACTGCGTGGACGACGCAGCTTTCTTTGAGCTTGGAAAACAGCGTCGTGAAATCCTGATCTTTATCCCGTCCGCCCAAAATGACCACCGTCGGACCGTTCATCGCGAGAACGGCTTTCAAAGTTGAATCGACGTTGGTCGATTTGGAATCGTTGTAATATTTTACGCCGTTTTTCTCGGCGATAAGCTCTATCCTGTGTCTGACGCCGCGGAAAGTCGCCAATCCTTTCTCAATGGCTTCGTTGTCTGTCTTCAGGCATTTTAAAACGGCTATGGCGGCAAGCGCGTTGGCTTTGTTGTGTTCCCCCGCAAGCTTTAAAGTATCGGTCTTTGCGACCTGTTCGCCTCTGAAACAGAAATACCCGTTTTCCACGTAAACGTCTTTCTTTTCGGAAAGAGAAAAGTACAGCGTTTTGGCTTTCAAGTCCTCGGCAAACTTCCTGACGGTCGGATCGTCGTAATTTAAGACGGCGTATTCCGACTCGCGCATATTCGTAAGTATCCGCTTTTTTAAATAAACGTAGTTGTCGAATGTGTAATGCCTGTCGAGGTGATCGGGCGTGACGTTCAATATCGCCGCGACGTGCGGACAAAAAGACTTTACCGTTTCGAGCTGAAACGACGAAACTTCCGTGACGGCTATAACGTTTTCGGTAAGTTCTGCGAGCCTGTCGGTGACGGGAGTTCCGATATTGCCGACGAGTTCGGCTCTTTCGCCCGCGCTCTTTAAAACGTGATAGATCAGCGAGCACGTCGTAGTCTTACCGTTCGTTCCCGTGACGGCGGCGAAAACGGCGTCGGAAAGCATAAATCCGAGTTCGAGCTCGCCTATTATCCTTTTGCCGTTTCTTCTCGCGTCGACTAAAAAAGGAGCGTCTATCTTCACCCCGGGAGAGACGACCACCACGTCGCTTTCGGCAATAGCCGCTTCCGCGCTTTTCGCAAGCACGGCGCCCGAAGAAATAAGCTTTAACGCCGTTTTTTCGCTTCGCTTTTGCTTGTCGTCGTCAAAGATGAAGACCTTCGCCCCGCGCTTTAACAAGGCTTCGGCGGCGCCCTTTCCCGACGAAGACAGCCCTACGACCGTGAAAATCTGTTTTGCGATATACATAAATTCAATCTCCGATATATATTAGCAGCGAGACTATGCCAGCCGCGACGGTCACGAGTTTATACGCGTAGACTATCTTGCTTTCCGAATAGCCTTTATGCTGAAAGTGATGATGAAGCGGAGCCATAAGGAATATCCGCCGCCCCGTCCTTTTGAAATGCGCGACCTGCAAAATGACCGAAACGCCCGTTGCGACGAACGTTATCCCGAGGACGGGTATATAAAAGGCGTTGCCCGAAAATATCATTACCGAAGCAATCAGCCCGCCGAGAGCAAGCGAACCCGTGTCGCCCATAAAAACGCTTGCTTTTGAGGTGTTGTACAATAAAAACCCGCCCAAAGCCGCCGCGGCCGCAACGCACAGCAAAGCAAGATTGGAATATTCTTCCAAGGCGGTGGCGTCGGCGGGAAGAAGCGCCGATTGGGCTATTATGAGCGCCGCGGAAAACACGAGGAAAACCGCGCAATCAGTGCCGGCAAGCCCGTCGAGCCCGTCGGTCAAATTTACGCAGTTGCTCGCCGCAAGAAATATGAGTACGGATACGGGTATGAACCAGCCGTAAAAAGGTATCTTTATCCTCGTGAACGGCACGAACTGCTCGGTCAGCCCCATCCGGTACACGAACACGCTCGAAAATATCGCGACGGCAGTTTCAAACGCTATCTTCTGGATAGGCGTGAGCCCTTCGTTTCTTTTGAACTTTATCTTGATGAGATCGTCGATAAGCCCCACGACGGCGTATGCGAAAAATATGCTCGCCGCCGCAAACGAATAGACAAAGCTGCCGCGTCTGAAGATCAGATATACCGCAAGCGCCGGCACCACGAATATTATCCCGCCGACCGTAGGCGTTCCGTTTTTTTTCGCGTGCTCGACGACGTAGCCCGATATCGTCTGCGAAAATTTGAGTTTTTTAAGCGCTCTTACGGCAATAAAGCCGAACGCGACCGCAAACGCCGCCGAAATAAGCGCGGCAAGTAAAAGTTCAGATATTTTCACCCGTTATCTCCCGCACGACGAGCTCGTCGCAAAAGTCGTGCTTTACACCCATTACCTCTTGATAATCTTCGGCGCCCTTGCCGGCAATAAGGAGCGAGTCGCCCTTTTCAAGCTGCGATATCGCGTAAGAGATCGCCGCTTTTCTATCCTTTATAACGACGTAATCGAGCGTGGATTCTTTTAAGCCCGCCTCCACGTCGGATATTATCTTCATCTGATCTTCAAAGCGCGGATTGTCCGAAGTTAAAATTACAAAATCCGCGATATCTCCTGCAGTTTTGCCCATCAAAGGTCTTTTGAAAACGTCGCGGTTTCCGCCGCATCCGAACAACGCGAAAAGACTGCCTTTCGTCACTTTCCGTAAATACAGAAGGCTTTTTTCCAGCCCGTCGGGAGTGTGGGCGTAATCGACGAAAATTTGCGCCCCGCGGTAGCTCGAAACGAGCTGCATCCTGCCCTTTACGGGCGGTACCGTTCGCAAAGCGTCGGCGGCAACTTCAGGCTTTACGCCTTCAAGGCACGCGCACGTCACCGCGGCAAGGCAGTTATAAACGTTGAACGTTCCCAAAAGCCTCGTTTTGACGTTGAACAGCTCGTCGAAGTAATTCAAAACGAAACTCGTTTTGTCTACGCTTTCCGTAACGATGGCCGCGAAAACGTCGCTCGGGCGGAAAATGCCGTAAGTCTTAACGCCGTCGGCGCCCTTTTTCAACAGTTCGAGCGCAATTTCCAAGCCGCAGTCGTCGTCGGTGCCGATGACGTAATACTTGCTCTTTTTCTTGAGAAAAATGCTCTTTTTGACGTTTTTATAGCTTTCGAGGTCGGAAAAATAATCGAGGTGATCTTCCGTGCAGTTGGTAAAGATCAGCGTCTCGAAAAATATCGGCTCGGTCTTTTTAAGTTCTATCGCGTGGGCGGAAACTTCCATAACGACGTGCGTCGCGCCGTCGTCTGCAAACCTTTTCAAAATCGGGTATAATTCTTCGGGATCGGGCGTCGTCAAAGAGCGCGGAGCGTACTCTTCGCCCGCCATGAAACTTCCTTCGGTGCCGATGACTCCGACTTTATACCCCGCCTCGCTTAAGATATATTCGGTTATCCTTGTCGTTGAAGTCTTGCCGTTGGTGCCGACTACGCCTATTATCTTCAACCTTTTTTCGGGTTCCGAATAAAACCTCGAACAAAAGACGGCGTAAGCAGAACGAACGTCGGGAACGATAACTATCGTAAGCCCCGTTTTGCGCTCCGGCATACGTTCGCATACCGCCGCTGCCGCCCCGAACTTTTCTGCCTCTTCGATGAAATCTTCGCCGTTCAGCCTTCTGCCGTCGAGACAGAAAAACAGACCGTTATCCACCCTTTTCTTGCTGTAAGAATATACCGAACGTATCTCTACGTCTTTACCTTTCATATCGGCTTTTTCGCCGTAAATTATTCTGCTAAGCAACATGATAAGTCACACTTTTCATAAAATTTTTTTTAACGCGTATAAGCGCAGAAAGATCATTGTTTTTTTATCTTTTTTACTTTAATTATCTTCTCGAAAACTTCCTTGACTACCGGCGCGGCGACGGTGGAGCCGTATTGCCCGCCGACCGGCTCGTCAACTACGCAAAGCGCCAGGTATTTCGGCTCGTTCGCGGGGAAAAACCCGATAAAACTCATAACGTATTTTCCGCTTGCTATCACACCGTTTTCGTACTTTTGCGCGGTGCCGGTTTTGCCGCCGACGCGATAGCCTTCGATATACGCTTTATTTCCGCTGCCGACGGCCACGACCTGTTCGAGATAGCCGCGCATGATTTTCGACGCCTCTTCGCTTATCACCCGCGTCACGGCTCTTTTTGGGAACACTTCGACGGTCTCTCCCGAAGAATTTACCACCTCTTTTGCAAAGTACGGGGCATAATACGTTCCGCCGTTTATTATCGCCGCGGTAGAGCAGGCAAGCTGAATGGGAGTAACCGCTATGGTCTGCCCAAAAGATATCCTCGCCAAGTCTCCGTCGGTCACGGAAGACATCGGAACGAGCATTCCCGACGCCTCGCCCGGGAAATCCACGCCCGTGACTTTCCCGTAGCCGAGGTTTTCTATATAGCCGTACATAGTCTGCTTTTTCAAAGCGAGGGCTATATCCACGAAACAGGGATTGCAGGAATTGTTCAAAGCCTCCTGCAGTCTTTCGTTGGCGTGTTTGCCGTTGGCGTGCGTAGACCAGCATTTTATCTGCCGTCCGCCCACGACGCGGTACCTGTTCGAGTCGAAAACGTGGTCGGGCGAAAACGCCGCGGGATTTCCCGAAAGATATTCCTGAACGTTCGCCGCGGCGGTGACCGTTTTGAAAGTCGAGCCCGGCTCGTACGCGTCGACGATGACGGGAGAGCGTATAGCTTTATTGAAAAACTCCACGTCGTCTTTCGGCGGATCGTTCAAAGAGTATCGGGGCGCGCTCGCAAGAGCTGCTATCCCGCCCGTAGAAGGATCCAAAACGATGACCGACGCCGATTTAGGCGTGTAAGTTATATAAGCGTTATCGACGGCGGCCTCCGCTATAAGCTGGATCTCGAGGTCGATATTGAGCTTTATCGACAGTCCGTCGCTCGCGGCGACGTACGAAGGCGTTTTTCCGTCGATATCCTTTCCGACGAGATCGGCCTCGTATAAAAACTCGCCGTCAATGCCGCGAAGATATTTGTCGTAATACTTTTCCAAGCCGTAAATACCGCTTCCGTCGCTCGCGGTTATGCCTATCACAGACCACAAAAGGTCGTCGTAAGGATATACCCTCGAATTGTCGGTCGAATAGTATACGCCCGCAAGGTCGAGCTCGTTCAGTTTTTCGACGGTTTTCTTATCCACGCGCCTTGCGACGGTCATCTCCGATCTGTCGGCGTCGCCGAGCTTTTTCAAAAGAGCCTGCTCGTCGATAGAAAACGTTCGGCTCAAAGCGTCGGCGACCTTCTCTTTATCGGTCACGCAGCGAGGCCTTACGAACACGGCGAACGACTCCGCGTTGCCCGCGAGAACGTTTCCGCTTGCGTCGAGGATAAGTCCTCTTTCGGCCTTTACGGGAAGTTCCCTCGTCCACTGATCGACGGCTTTTTCCTGAAGGGCGCCGCCTCCTACCACCTGCACGACGAACAATCTGCCCGTCATGAACAAAAAAATAAAGGTTACGGCAATTATCATTGCCAATAACCTCTTTCGTAAAACAGTTACGGATATTTCTATCGTCGTTTCCTCTTGACAAGCGGTTGGGAACGCGCCCGCCCGCAATCATATTATATTCAAAAAACGCTCCTTTAAGAACGGCAAACCGCAATTTTTGCGGACAAACTCTCCGATCCCGATTTTGCCGCTTTTGCCGAAGAATTATACGACGGCGCGGTTGGCGTATACCGGACGACCCACTTTAAAAGTCATCGTTTTTTCTATTTTAAATTTACCAGCTTGTCGACGGCGGGCAAAAGCAATCCGCCGACGATATTGCCGAGCGTGACGAAAAGAAGGAAAAACAGCGACTCCGCGGTGAAACTGCCGGCAAACGCAAGATAAAACATATCGGCGACGCAGTGCTCGAACCCGCAGAAAACGAATATGAACACGCCGAAAAACAACGCGGCGAATTTTGCGACGGAGTTTTCAAACCTCGAATAGCCGTGAACGGCGAGATAAATGAGTATATTGCAGAAAATGCCGAGCACGAACGAGCTTAAATAGGAACCGCCAAGCTTTGCGGCGACTATCGTTTTGCAGGTCTCGATCAGCCCGTCGAAACGCGTCAGGCGCATGAGCCCCGCCACGGCGAGAGCGCCGATAAGGTTTCCTACCCAGATGATCAAAAGCCGCAGTATATACGACGGTTTATTGTCGAGCGAATAGCATACCTTGCCCGTAAACAAATTGAATTTGAAGTTGACGACCATAAAAAGCCCCACGGCGAACGCCGCGGCGCCTATCGCTTTGTCGCCCGACGATAAAAAAGCTATACAGCCGATCGATATCGACAGCCCCGCCATAACGGCAAGGAGAAGGTCTTTCAGAAGGTTTTTCATCGGTTGCTCCCCCGCGCCGAGCGTTATATCAAGCGGCTGATATAAGCCGCCTTCCTTTTATCGCCCGCGCAATTTTCTTTCGGTTTCCTATATATTAACATAATCCGTGCGAAAAATCAACAAAAAAAAGAGGTCTTATGACCTTGCGCCCGCATAACAAAAAGCGCGGCGGTCAAACGCCTCTTTCGTGATCCTTGAATTTATCGGATTATAATCGTGCGATATAAACGCTTGCCGAAAAACGCGGCTTTTAATCGTGAACCATTCCGAGAGCCTCGGCGGCGGCTTCGATCGCCTCGTTGCTCATCGCGTCGTCAAGCTGCTCGGCAAGGAGTCTGTTGTCCTCGGTAAGACGAACTATCTCCGTCTCCTTCGCGGCTATCTGCGTGTTCATATTTTTCAAAAGCCTCGTATTGAGGATTATAAGTAGCAGTATCGTCGCGACTACTATCGCGTACACCGCCGCTATCACCTTTCCTCTCGTGGTAACGCTGAAACGCTTATCGGAAGCCGACCTCTCGCCGTCGCGGAACTCTTCGTAAGGATATTCGTCCTCGTCGTAAGGTTCCTTGAACTGCATGGTCGTCACCGAGGGATAAGTGTCCTCGTTATACGGCTCGAATTCCGTCTGAGCGCCGCGGGCGTCGCTTTCTTCGTCGGCGTACATAGTCTTAGTGTAAGACGACTGTCTTTCCGCCTGTCTTTCGGTCGCGGCCTCGCCCTTAAAAGAAGGTTCCGCCGTCCTTTTGAAAAACAAGGAGCTTTCGAGATCGCTGCCGCTAAAGCCGTAGCCGTCGTTATTGAACGACCTGCCGCCTACGTCCGGCTTGTCGGCCCCGCTCCTGTAATTATCGTTATATACGTTGTTTTCCCTGCTGTCGGGATAATCTCTTCCTCTGTTAAACTGTCCGTCGTACATATTCCTTTCCCCTTTTTAGAATTTGTATGATATAAATGATTTGCGGGCGTAACGCGCCGTAAATCGCGTCACGTCGGTGTTGTTACCCGATCGTTCGGGCTTGTCCGTTTAAAGGCGACCTGCGGGATTAACTAAAGTCATGCGCAGGCATCAGGGGATATCAGATTACCTTTTCAACTATACGGAGCTTCGCGCTCTTGCTGCGGGAGTTTTCTTCAAGCTCTTTTTCGGAAGCCGTTATCGGCTTTTTGTTTATAAGCTCGACTATCTTTTTTCTACCGCATACGCATATCGGCAGGCTCTTATCGCAAACGCAATCGGTGTTTAAGTCTTTAAATACGTTTTTTACTATCCTGTCCTCAAGCGAATGGAAAGTTATAACCGCCATTCTGCCGCCTTTTTTGAGCGCGGCGACCATATCTTTGATAGCCTTATCGAGCCCCGCAAGTTCGCCGTTCGTTTCGATACGCAGCGCTTGAAAGGTCTTTTTGGCCGGATGTCCGTTCTGTTGAAATTTTTTGGGGATAGAAGCTACGATTATATCCACGAGCTGGCCGCAAGTGACTATTTTTTCCGTCTTTCTTCTTTCCGCGATATTATTGGCTATAGCGTTTGCGAAACGTTCTTCGCCGTAGTCGGCGATTATCTTCGCAAGTTGCTCTTTCGTGTATTCGTTTACTATATCTTGCGCCGAAAATCCGCTTTCGGTATTGAAACGCATATCGAGCGGTTCGTCTTTACCTAAATACGAAAACCCTCTTTCTCTGACGTCGAGTTGCACGCTCGAAACACCGAGATCCAGCAATATGCCGTCAAAGCTTTCAATGCCGAGAGATCCGGCTATCGAAGCGAAATTCTTGAAATTGTCGTGAACGGGGAAAAATCTGTCGGGATATAACTTTTTGAGCTTGTCCGCGTTCCGTATCGCCACGAGGTCGAGATCGGTAGCTACGACCTTTGCCCCCGTCGTCCTTTTAAGTATTTCGCCCGTATGACCGCCGAAACCGAGTGTACCGTCAAAATAAACTCCGTTATCCTTCAAGTCAAGCCCGAAAACAGTTTCTTCGAGCATCACGGGATAATGTTCACTGTACATATTTTTTATATATCTCGTCGAGCTGTTCCATTTCCTCTTCACTGAGCGCCGCGGCGCCGTCACCGTTGAGCTTGTCGTAGTTTTCAAGGCTCGTGATATTGACGTGGTCGCCGCCGGAATAGATAACGATATCCTTTTTTATGCCCGCAGCGTTCCGGAGCTCTTTGGGTATCATTATCCTGCCGTGCGTATCCTCTTCGGCGTCGAAGAACGCGCTTAAATATCTGGATATAAGTTCGGAGGCTTTTTTGTCGAACGGCGAAAGAGACTTAACAAAAGAATATCTTTCGTCTAATTGATCGGTCGGGTAAACGCTCAATACGCCGTCGCCATCTGAACGGAAAGAATATTTTCCGTTGAACGCAGACTTATACGCCGCAGGCATTCTCATTCTGAACTTAGCGTCTATCTGATGATAATACTTGCCGTAAAACATATCTCGCCCTACCCTCCTTTTTTCGTGGTACCTATATCATAACACATTTTTTGAACACAATCAACCACTTTCGACCACTTTTATAAAAAAAATTAATATTTTTTTAAAAATTTTTTCCGATTTTCGCTGAAATATTAGAACGTTTGTTTCAATTATGCAAAATATTTGCCGAAAACGGCATAATTACGCACTTTATCGTCGCCGAGAAAGTTGTCGTCGGTGGTCACGCGGGGTGGGCAAAAAGTGGTCACGGAAAACACGCCGTTTCCAGCAAAACGCCCGAAATCGGTCAAAAGTCGATCGAGTCCGTCGTAAATGACGGCTTTAGGATAGCGGCGTGAAAACGCTCTTTTCAGATACAAATAATGCGTGCAGCCGAGCGCCACGTTGTCGTATTCGCCTTCCGGAAGAAAGTTTAAAGATATATTTTCAAGCGAAAAAATATTCTCTTCGATATCGGCGGCGAGCGTTTTTGCGGGTATCACGTCGTAAACTTGACAACAGGTTTTTACATAGTAACTGTCGGCTGTGCGCTCCGTGCAAACGAGAAGAGTCTTCCCCTTTAACGTCGGCGGCGGGAACACCCCGAAAACGGGCGGAGAAAGCTCGTGTTTTATTAGCGGCAGAATGGTGGTCGAAAGCGTGTTGCACGCGACGACCACCCCGTCGAAACCGTCCGCGCCGTGCTTTTTCAAAAGCGAAAGCGACAGATCTAAAAGCTGAGATACGCTCTTTCCGCCGTACGGACAGCCGTTTTTGTCGGAAAGATAGTAAAACACGCAATTTAAAAAACGCTTATTTAAAGCCGCGAACGCGTTCAGACCGCCTACGCCGCTATCAAAGACCAGTATCCTTTTTTTATCCACATTCTATTATACGCCGCCGCCCGCCTTGATTTTGCACGTCCGCCGCGCCGATATTACGACGCAAAATTTAACAGTCGTAAATTTTAAGTAAATATCTTTATTTTTTGCAAAACTATCTTGATAATTTACGATTATAAAGTTACATTTTTAAAAATTTCGGAGAGCGCCGACGATGTGGACAGAGTGTTGATAACTAATTTGGGCAGTGCAAAATTCAAGCAATAATAAGCGCTTTTTTACGCCTTAAATTTATCGTTGCCATAAAAAGAAAAAACCGTTTTAAAAACGGCGGACTGCGCGGCGCGACCTTTTTCATTATACGAAAAAAGCGGTCAAACGCAAAAAATATGAATTTTTAGCTATATTTTATTAAAAATCCGAAAAATATCCTTGCGTTTATCGTTTTATTGTGATAAAATACCAAAGAAGAAAAGAAAGTGCGTCATTATCACGCAAGATACCAAAAGGAGTTATTAAAGTGCCTAATATCAAATCAGCTAAAAAGCGCGTTATCGTAAGCCAGAAGAAAAACGCTCTCAACAGAAGCGCCAACAACGAAGTCAAGACGGCTATGAAGAAACTCAACGCCGCCATCGAAGCAGGTGACAAAGCCGCCGCTACCGAATTGTTCAAAACGGCTACCAAGCTCATCGATTCTTCCGTTTCTTCGGGCAGAATGCATATCAATACCGCTGCCAACAAGAAGTCGGGTTTTGCAAAGCGCATCAACGCCATGGCGTGATCGCCTTGAACTTTAACGGCTTAATAACCGCTCGACAATGAAGGGGGTGTATCATCCCCTCTTTTTTCGTTCTTTAAAAACGCCGAAAGTCGCGGTTTACGCGGTCGGACTTTTAATTAAGTCGTAAAATATACGGGTTTTCAGTAAATCGATAAGAAAAAAGCGTTTGTGTTTTTTCTTTGCGCGTTATATAATAATGATACGAAGGGCGGTCGGAAATCGTTACGAAGACTTGCCCCGAAAAAAAACAAAAAAGGAGAAATGATTTGAACGATTACGTTATAGAAACGAAAGGTCTGACCAAGCGTTTCGGCGAAAAGACGGCGGTCAACAAGCTCGATCTGAAGGTAGAGCGCGGCGAGATCTACGGCTTTATCGGCAAAAACGGCGCGGGCAAGACTACTGCCATGAAGCTGATACTCAATATGCTACGCCCGAACGAAGGCGAAGTCTATCTCTTCGGCAAAAAGAACTGCGAATCTTCGCTGATGAAGGTCGGCTCGCTCATAGAAGAACCGGGGCTTTACGGCGAATGTTCGGCTTACGAGAACTTAAAGAGATTTTCTTATCTTGCGCACGCCGACGAAAAGGATATCCCCTCGCTCATCGAGCTCGTCGGCTTAAAAGACGCCGGCAATAAAAAGGTGCGCAGCTACTCGCTCGGTATGAAACAACGCCTCGGCATAGCCGTCGCCATGATCGGAAACCCCGAACTTCTTATCCTCGACGAGCCTATCAACGGACTCGATCCGCAAGGGATAAAGGACGTGCGCGACCTTATAACCCGCGTAAATCGCGAAAGAAACGTTACGTTTTTCATTTCCAGCCACATTCTGAGCGAACTGCAAAAAATCGCCACGACTTGCGGCATCATCTCCGACGGCGTTCTACTTGACGAGATCAAGACTTCGGACCTTGAACACTTCACCGAACAGAATATAGAGATCGTCTGCAAGGATTATCAGCTTGCCGAAAAGGTCATCGAAGAAAAATTCATGCTCCGCACCGTCACGGGAAACGGTAAATTGACCGTCATCGACGCAGGCGATAAAGCTTGCGAGATAAACGAGGCGCTCGTTACGGCCGGCGCGGGCGTAAGCTTCATTACCCCCGTTTCGGAGGACTTCGAGACTTACTTCATCGAAAAAACGGGAGGTGGTGAAAATGCGTGATCTACTTAAATTCGAATTCAGAAAATTAAGTAAAAATCTGCTGTTTTACATTCTCGGCGGCGTGCTTATAGCAATGACTTTGTTGTCGGCGGTGCTGACAAGAGTGTTACTTGATACGATGCACGCCTTCGGCGACGATTCGGACGCTTTTGCCGAGGTCGGCGGGCTTGCTTTAAGCGCGGCAACGTATTTTTTGCAGGGGCTGTCACAGTCGCAGATAACGCTTATCCTCGCGGTGTTCGTGTGCCTTTTCGCCCTTCGCGATAACAACGGCCCGATAAAGACCATTATTTCCAAAGGCTACTCCCGTGAAAAAATATTCTTCGCAAAATATATCGTTTCGCTTTCGGCGGCGCTTATTTACGCGGTAGCTTCCATAGGCTTTTCCTATCCGATAGCTCTTCTCGTATTCGGCGAGATGGGTGAGCTGCCGTCGAATATCTGGTTATTGCTCCTTGGACAGGTGCTTTCGGTAGCGGCTATGCAGTCGGTATATTTCGCCGTCGCCTACTCGATAGGAAAAACTCCCCTGTCTATGCTCTCCTGCATAATACTGCCGACAGTCGTCGCGCTTATATGCCAGCTCATAGACGGGTTCGCCAATACGAGCGAAATAACCGTAAGCCAATTCTGGCTCGGCTCGCTGCTCAATTCCTTCAGCTACCCGAACACGAGCGACTCCGGACTTATAATAAGTTTCTCGATGAGCGGCGCGTATATCGCCGCATCGATCATCGTCGGTGCATTGTTATCTAAAAACAAACAATACTAAGAAAATTAACATTTTTTCTTGTTGACTCAAGAAAAAGTCGTAAGCACGAATAACACGAAAAAACCGCGGCGGTGCGAAGA
>JAFZXN010000021.1 GCA_017616695.1 Clostridia bacterium
CCTTGTCCTTGCGGTAGCGGTAAAAAATACAAGAACTGTTGCGGTAAGAACGTTTAAACAAAGAAAAAAGCTTGCGGACAAGGAGCGTTGTACGCCGTAAGGCGTAGCGAGCAACGCGAGCAAGATCATATAATACTTCGTTTCGGCTGTCGGGCAATGCCCGACCTGCGACCGTCGGCGGTCGTCCGAAACAAATGTGGAAAAAACGCTTGAAATAGGTTGTTTGTTTAAGGACAAGTGGCGTTGTACGCCGCAAGGCGTAGCGAGGCGGAAATACGCCGCGATCCGTGTGTAAAAACAATTTTTCAAAGGTCGGTACTTGAAAATGCGGGCGTTTACGGCGAAAGTCGTTGCATTTGCAAAGAAAAATTCCGTCGCGATAGTTTTCGTGACCGTATATGCCGCGTTGGCTACGGCAACGTTTCTCGTTTCGTGGCGGGAACTATTTGACAGGCTGGCTTTTGAATTGAAGCCCGTTGCCAATTACGATACCTTTTTATATTTCACGGTCGGGCACGGGTTAGCTGAGGGCGTAACGCCGTATTCGGGGCTTTACGAAAACAAAGGCCCGATGATATTCCTCGTATCTGCGATATCTTATAAGCTTTTCGGCAACTATCGCTTGGTAAACGTTTTGTCGTTTTTGTGCGTTCTTGCGGGGCTTATAGTACCGGCGGCGTTTTGCGTGGCGGCATATAAAAAGCATAAACCCAATTATTACCTGTTTATTCCCGTAGCTATTTTCCTTTTCGGCGGTTCGGCGCTTTTAACGGACTTTATGCAAGGCCATTCCGAGGCCGTGCAGGTAGAAACTTTCGGCACGGCGTTCAGCCTTCTTGCGATATTATTCTCATATCTCGTAAACCTTGACGGGCAGTCGAAGTTCTACTCGCCGAGCGTGATCTTATGCGGTGCGTGCGTCGGCGTTGCGACTATGTTCAAAGAGCCGTTCTCGCTTATTTGCGCAGCCGGCATATTGCTTTTCACCCATACGAAAAAAGACGTTATCTACAAGGTAATGTTCCCGATACTGTGGTGCTTTTTGACTTGCTTTGTCATTCTGCTTTTATCGGGGGCGACGACGTCGTATTTCACGGTGTATTTAAGCAATATGTTTTCGAGCCATCTGACGAAATACGGCTCGCCGTTTACCCGTATGCTCGACGTGCAGAAAGTCTTTTCCTATTACGGAAGCTTTTCGTTCGCGTTGCCTGCGCTTATCATAGTTTCGATGGTGGTAAGCACGGTCAAAGAGCTTTTGACCGATTATTCCGAAAAAGTTGCGTTAAACGTCGCGATGAAACTGCTGTGCGCGCTCAAACCGTTCGCCGTCCTTTACGTTGCGACCTTTGCCGTCGGGCTCGGAGGACAGTATTACAACCACCATTACGTTTTTGCCGAAGGCGTATTCTTTGCGTATATGCTTTCCGCGGCCGACTTTATTTTATCCGTCAACGAAACGTATCCGAGCTTTTCTTCGGTGAAAAAGTTGCTCGGCGTTGCGGATAACAGCGGTGAAGAAAAACAGACCGCCGCCTTGCGCATGGCGAAATTTGCTTTCATACCCGCTCTCGTGGCGTTTTCCGTGGTGTGGTGCATGGCTTTATCCGTTCCGCGGGACTACGACGCCCTTTTTAATAAGACCATCGCGGGCGCGACGGGCGTGACCGAAAACGCAAAATATATCGACGATATCCTTTACGCCGTCGATAAAGATACTTATACTTATATCGGTTTCAACGGCTACACGCCGTGCGCGTATACCGAGCATCTGCCGTCGGGGCCGTGCTTTGCGCAGGATAAAAACAACTTTACCTCGGAAGACACCTACTTTTCAAAAGAGCTCGTACGACAGCTCGACGAAACGGACGTGATAGTTTTTTCTTATCTGAACGCGGGCGTAATGAACGAATACGTTTCGGCGTATATTGCCGAAAACTTCACCACGGCGGCGCCGTCCGTTGTTTCAAACGCACGTATCGAAAAACCCGAAACGTTCAGATATAAAGTGTATTACCGCATTTTAGCGTTCGCGTAACGAACGCGTGAGGTAGACTATAGGTCTGCGGCAATTCGCAATTCTCAATTATTAGGCTCGGTCGTATGCCGCTATTGCCGCCTGCAAGCCTTCGGCGGCGCGGCGTTCGGGAAAAAATTATAGAAAGCGGAAAGCGGAATGGTGGCGTGTTGCGACGAAGGCGTCTGCAAAGCCGACGAAAGGGGTTGTCTATATTAAATGACGGCGACCGTTAGGGAGCTCGACCGACAGCGGTCGGCGAAATGTTTTTTCCGTTTTTAAAACCAAAATCAATAATAATCATAAAGAGGTATAACTATGATAAGAACAGACCTTTATTACAACAAATTGCGGGAACTCCGCGCCACTCTTGACGAGGCAGGATACTCTCTTTGACTTGGCTGACGCCAAAACTCAATTATCGGCGGTGGAAGCCGAACAGGAAGATCCCGAAGTATGGCAGGACTTGAAGCGCAGCGCCGCATTGGCTAAAAAAGCGCAGTCTTTAAGAAAAAAAATAGAACTTTTCGATAAGGCTTACAAGACTTTGAACGACGCCGAGGAGATAATAAGCCTCGCCGCCGAAGAGGACGACGACAGCTTGCTTCCCGAAGTGGACGCCGAGCTTGCCGAAGCCGAAAAACAGATCGAAGAGATGCGTTTGAGCACGCTTTTAAAAGGTAAGTACGACGACCTTAACGCCATTATGACTTTGCACGCCGGCGCGGGCGGTACGGAAGCTTGCGACTGGACGGAAATGCTGTACCGTATGTATATCTGCTATTGCGAAAAGCACGATTATACGCTTACGGAACTTGACCGTCTCGCGGGCGACGACGCAGGTATAAAGAGCGTATCTTTCCGCGTGGAAGGCGAAAACGCTTACGGCTATTTAAAAAGCGAGCAGGGCGTTCACCGACTCGTCAGAATTTCGCCGTTCGACGCCAACGCGAGAAGGCACACGTCGTTTTCTTCCGTCGAAGTCATGCCCGAAATAGAAAACACCGACGAGATACAGATCCGCCCCGAAGATATCAAAGTGGATACTTACCGCAGCAGCGGCGCGGGCGGCCAGCATATCAATAAGACCGAGTCGGCAATAAGGATAACGCATATCCCGACGGGCATTATAGTCGCTTGCCAGAACGAACGCAGTCAGGTGCAAAACCGCGAGACCGCTATGCGAATGCTTATGAGTAAGCTCGTGGAGCGCCGCGAAAGCGAACGTATGCGCGAAGCGCAGGAATTGAAAGGCGATATCAAAAAGATAGAATTCGGAAGTCAGATACGAAGTTACGTTTTCTGTCCGTATACCCTCGTCAAAGATCACCGCACGGGCTTTGAAACGGGCAATATCCAAGCCGTTATGGACGGCGACCTCGACGGGTTCATTACCGAATACCTCAAAAAAAGCTGATGAATTACTTTGAAAGAGTTTCCGCTTTGAAAAAAGACGAAAACGCCGTCATTCTCGGGATAGAATCTTCGTGCGACGAGACGGCGGCATCCGTAGTCGTTGGAGGACGAAAGGTTTTATCCAACGTCATAATCTCGTCGGCGACGGAACAGGCAAAATACGGCGGCGTGGTGCCCGAAATAGCTTCGAGAGCGCATACCGACGCCGTTTCCGAGGCCGTAAGACGCGCGGTTTCAGACGCAGGGCTTACCTTTAAAGACGTTACCGCCGTTGCCGTTACTTACGGCGCGGGGCTTTTGGGAGCGTTGCTCGTCGGCGTTTCGTACGCAAAGGCGCTTGCGTTTTCGCTGAACGTTCCGCTTCTTGGCGTAAGCCATATAAGAGGGCACATGGCGGCGGCGTATCTTGCGGACGAAACTTTAAAGCCTCCGTTTATAATGCTTTTGGCAAGCGGCGGGCATACTGCCGTTATAAGAGTGGATACCTATACGAAAACGTGCGTTCTCGGCGGAACTATAGACGACGCCGTGGGCGAGGCTTTCGACAAGGTGGCAAGGGTACTGTCGTTGCCGTATCCGGGCGGACCGAACGTCGAGAGGTTGGCAAGAGAGGGCAAAAACGTCGTTCCGCTTCCAAAAATGCTCAAAAACCAAGGCGGCTACAACTTTTCTTACAGCGGTTTGAAGACCGCGGTCATCAATTACACGCATACTTGCGAGCAAAAAGGTGAAAACTATTCGAGAGAAGACGTGGCTTGTTCCTTTCAGCATAGCGCCGTGGATATCCTTTGCGATAAGGCTATCGAGGCTTGTAAAGAGTATTCTTTAAATACTATAGCGGCGGGCGGCGGCGTTATCGCCAACGGGTATTTAAGAGAGTATCTTGCCGAAAAGTGCCGCAATAAGTCGATTAAACTCGTTTTGCCGCCGAAAATAATGTGTACCGACAACGCCGCGATGATAGCCGCGGAAGGCTACATACGCTATATGAACGGCGACTTTTCCGATATGACGTTGAACGCAAAAGCAAGCATACCCTTGACCGCTGACGCGGAATGATATACCTATTAACACTTTTTCTTGTTATCACAAGAAAAAGTGTTAGACTTGTGGTCGTGAGGCGCTATACGGCGAAAATAAATTCCGCCTACGCCTCTCGGCTTGATTATATAGGATATAAACGATGTTGCCGCGTTCGCGGCAAACGATGTTGTCGGGCGTTTGCCGACCAAACGCTGTTTCCGACAAACGATGTTAC
>JAFZXN010000022.1 GCA_017616695.1 Clostridia bacterium
GATGTTGCCGCGTTCGCGGCAAACGATGTTGTCGGGCGTTTGCCGACCAAACGCTGTTTCCGACAAACGATGTTACCGCATTCGCGGTAAACGATATTGCGCGATAATTTCGCGCAAACTGCGGTCGTAAAGAAATTATTAACACTTTTTCTTGTTATCACAAGAAAAAATCGTTAGGACTGTTGGTCGTGAGCGGCTAAACGGTCGAAATCAATTCGACCTACCGCTCTCGGCGAAAATATATAAAATGGTAATTATATACAACTTTGTGTTATGCCTGCCCATAGTAGGGGTAGGTGTCACGAAGTGACGAAAGGGGTTGGCTATATATTATGACGGCGACCGAATGGTCGCTCGACCGAGCCTTAAAATTGCGAATTGATAATTGCGAATTTTTACCGACCGATGGTCGGTAAAAAAGTGCGTCTATAACGCCGTTATCGATATTTTTCAGTTAATAATAAGGAGGATCTTATGTTACAGTTGAATTCGGATAATTTTGAAAAAGAAGTGTTAAATGCACAAGGGAAAGTTGTGGTCGACTTTTGGGCGAGTTGGTGCGGTCCGTGCAAGATGCTCGCGCCTATCTTCGAGGAAACGGCTTTAGCTCACCCCGAAGTTAAGTTCGCAAAGGTCAACGTGGACGAGCAGGAAGAACTTGCAATAAGGTATAAAGTGTCGGCCATACCCACCGTTTTGCTTTTTGAAAACGGAGATATCGTTGATAAATTCGTCGGCTTAAGAGACAGGCAGGCGATAGAAGAGTTTATCGGTTGAAATTATGTTCGTACTTGCAAGCGCGTCGCCGAGAAGAAGTATGCTCCTTCGTTCGGCGGGTTATGAATTCGAGATAATGCCTTCCGACGCGGAAGAAAAAAAGGACGAGTCGCTTTCACCTTGCGAACTCGCCGTTTCGCTTGCCGAATCGAAGTGCGAAAACGTGTATTTACGTTCGGGCGGCAAAATATGCCTCGGGGCGGATACCATAGTCGTTTTCGAGGGTAAAATCCTCGGGAAGCCTGCCGATAAGTCGATTAACGCGCAATATCTTAAAAAATTGTCGGGCAACGTCCACAGCGTGATAACGGGATATTGCATCATCAAAGACGGCAAAAAATACAGCGGATACGACCAATCGTTCGTCAAGTTCAACGAATTAAGCGACGAGCTTATATCTTCATACGTCGAAAGCGGGAACGGGCTCGATAAAGCGGGCGGCTACGGCATACAGGACGGTTTCGACCTCGTTGAAAAGATAAGCGGCAGCTATTCGTGCGTGGTCGGGCTGCCGATGGAAAAGATCACCCCGCTTTTAGAGGAATTGTTATGAAAAATACGATCGCTTTGGATATCGGTTCTTCGAAAACCGTCATATACCAACCGGGCGGCGGCATAGTTTTGTACGAGCCGACCGTAATAGCTCTCGACAGAGAGCGCCGTTTCGTCAAGGAAACGGGCGCCGAGGCGAAAAAGCTTATCGGCAGGGCATCCGATTCCACCGAGGTGGTGACGCCCGTATTTGAAAGCGAAGTCGCCGATTTCGACGCGCTTTCGCTTTTACTTGAAAGGTATCTCAATAAGGTGACGGTACATAAGCTCAGCGCGCGCCCCCGTGCCGTTATGAACGTTCCCTGCGGGGCGGACGTAACGACGCTGCGCAAATTTTCGCGCGTTCTCAATTCGTGCGACGTTTCCGAACACTATTTCGTCGAATCGCTTATTTTAACGGCTTACGGGCTGGGGCTTAATATGACGACCACGCCGAGCTTTATCGTGGATATCGGCGGCGGCACGACGGAGATAGGCGCCGTATCGGGCGACGGGGTGCTTTGCGGCATTTCCGTCAATATGGGCGGGCTAAGTCTTGACAATATGATACGCGCGTATATAGAAGACGGTTTCGGCCTTACCATCGGAAGACTTACCGCCGAAAAGGTCAAATTGACCGTCGCGAGCCTTTTGGAAGGCGACAACGTTTCGATGATCGTCAACGGAAGCGATACGTCGAGCGGAAGACCGCGCGCGGTGTCGGTGTCCGTCAAGGATATCCTTACCCCCGTAAAGGTGTTTTACGATAAGATATTCGAGATAGTCCAGATGGTCATGGCAAAGCTTTCGGCAGAAGTCGCGGCGGATATAAGAAGAACGGGCGTGTTCTTTTCGGGCGGCGGTTCAAAGCTCGTGGGGCTTCCCGAATACTTCAGGGCGCAGTCGGGTATGAGAGCCAACGTTTTCGACAGCGCGGAAGTCGCGGCGTGCCTCGGCGGCGGAGTTCTCGCAAACGACAAAAAGCTTTTAAGTAAGTACGCGATCGTGAGAAAATAAAGATTTTTCGCCGACCGCAAATCGCAGACCGCAGACGGTCGGGCAGGCTACGTCCGCAAACTTAATTATATAATTAAAATGAATTGCGCCTTGCGGTGCGTGAATTGCCTGACGGCGTTAAGCGCAAGCCGTCCGACCAAAATCATTACCCTTTGATCCCTATCTTTTAATCACTCATCGTTTCGCAAAAAAAGACAGCCGCAAATAATATGCGACTGCCTTTTAAAAAAGACGTTATTAAACGTTTACGATCAGTTAAACAGATCTTTGTAAGCTTTGCTGAATTTAACGTTAGGCGACTTGCAGGAAGCGATAACGATTTTTTCCTTGGTCTTGGGGTTGACGCCTTCTCTTTCCTTCTTCTCGTTGAGGTTGAAAGTGGCAAAACCCGAAATGTGAACGTACTCGCCGTCTTTAAGGCTTTCGGTCAACGTGTCTACTAAAGCGGCAAAGCTTGCTTCCGCTTCTTTGATGGTAACGCCAAGGTTATCCGCATACTTTCTGATAAATTCGCTTTTGTTCATATTGATCCTCCAAATTTTTGATTTTATCAATCTAAATTAATTATATCAAATAAAAAAAATTTTTCAATACCTTTTTGAAAAAAAATCCGATTTTTTTTAATATTTTTTTATTTTTTTTGAAAAAATCGGTTTTTCGTCCCCATTTTGGCGTTTTAAGCACGTTTTTTAAGCTTGACTGCATTGATTTTTTATGTTTTTTTTAGCTTAAGCGGACGATTTTTTCTTTAAAACGCACGCGCGGGATAATAATATTCCGGTATTTTTTTGTAACTATGTTCGATCTGAGATCGCTTTTGAAAAACGAGCCGTTTATAAACAGGCTCAATATCGGTAGTATCGGCGACGTTATTTCCGCAGTTTCGGGGTTTGACACTGTGGCGGTCACGGCGTTTGAAACGGATTATCTGTTTTACGGGATAACGCTCAAAAACCTGCTCGAAGAGCGCGGCGTTACCGTTTTTGCGCTGTCGCTCGACGAAGGCGCCGACGCAAAGTTCGTCAAAAGCTTTATCTCCGATTGCGACGCCGTAGTCGTTATCGGGGAAAGAAAGATATGCGATCTCGTCCGCTTATCGGGCGTTAAAGCGCCGCTTATTTACGTTCCCACTTCGCTCGTTATCTATCACGCGTTCTCGCCGCTTATTGCCGATAGGTCCACGGGGCTGTTACTAAAACGCGAAGCAAAACTTCCCGATAAAGTTATTTTCGATACCGAAATAATAAAAAGGCTTAAAACACGCCACGTCGCCGACGCGTTTTCCATAGTCGCGGCGGCGAGGTTTTGGCTGCTCGAATACGAGATAGGAAAAACCGCTTACCAAAAGACGTGCGACGCGGTCGGGGGGCTATCCGACGCGTTGACGAGGCTTTCGGGCATAAGTAACGGGGTCTACGGCACGCTTTTGACCTGCCAGATCTATCTTGCGTACGCCGTCAATAAGTGTCCTGAACTTGATTTCGGGGCTGACAGGTATATGGCGTTTTTGATCTGCGCGACGGAAGATTGCCCGGAAGACGAGGCGCGCTTTTTCAGCGCAGAAAGGATAACCGCGCTGTATTGCAGGCTTTTATCGCTCGATATCACCGATAATCTTATCATGCCCGATTACAACGGCTACGTTTCGGCTCTTTCGGATAGGCTCGGAATATCGCCGATCGTCGTATACGAAAACGTCGCGTTCGGCGATACGAACGGCGGGCGCGCCGCATTGAAAAGGATTTACGAAGGCGGGATCGCCCGTTTTTCGACGGAGTGCAAAAAGGACTTGAAAAGTCTTTTGAAAGGTTATTCGGCGGTATACGGCGGCAGGAAAAAGCGAGTGGGCGTAAGCCCCGAAAACGCGGTGCGGGCTTTGGCGCTTTCCGCGCATCTTACGGACGGCCTTTTAAAGCTTGCCGCCGATCAGGGGATAACCGATCTTATTATCGATAAAAGCGCGTTGAAGTGACTTTTTTCGGCGGCAAAAGCGCTTTTACTTGTTTTTTGACCGATTTTTCGCGTTTCGGGTATAAAATCGAATATGAAAGTAAATAATCTCTGCAAAAAGGCGGAGATTTTTTTATGGGCAAAATACTTGCTGCCATTCTTACCGTTTTGGCGGTAACGGTCTTATGTGATATCAAAGCGGACGAAAAACTCATTTTCGCCGATTGTAAAAAGGACGTTACTGTCTATCTTGACAACGCGAGCTCGACGGCGACGATAAAAAAGATATCCTATCGGGATTATCTTAACGGTTACGGCGATCTTAAGGTTTTCGGCGCGAGCGTTCACGGCTGCGACGAAGAGTACGTTTATTTTCTTATCGACGACCTTAACGCAAAGGAAGTCTTTTTTGAAGATATCGGCGACGTAAAGTGCGTTTATTACTATACGCCGAATATTCGCTCTTACAAGATAATAAACGGCAAAAAGGTCAATTTGCAGACGGCAAAGCGCGGCGAAAAGTATTCCGTCGGCTGTCCGATGATATTCGGCGGGTATTGAACGCAAAAAATTTTCGTTTAAAATGTGTTTTTTCCGTCAAAAACAATAACAGACATTTTTCGGAGGGTAACTATGAATAAAGAAAACAAAACGACTTTTACAAACAGAACGCTTTATCTGCTCGTCCTTGCGGTCGCGGCGGTGGCGGTCATCACGGCGATATTGATCTCGGCGGCAAACGGCAACGCCACGAACACGCTCGAAGACAAAACGGGTATGAGCGGTTCGTCCGTTTCGGCAAGAAACAGCGCGTACGATTCGGCGGGGAAGTCTTCGGGTAAAAACTCCGGGGCGGTCGCCGTCGATCCGACTTCCGATTCGACCGAAAAGCCCTTGGACGGCGATAACGGCGGCGATTCACAGCCCGTTGCGACCGAGATATATTTCGTTATGCCCGTGGAAAACGGAACTTGCATAAAGGATTATACCGAGGCAAGCGTCGTGTATAACAAAACGCTCGGCATCTATACCGGCCACATGGGAATGGATATAACGGGCGAAGAGGGCGCAAAGGTGCTTGCGGCTTACGACGGTGAGATACTTGCGATAGAATCGGATTATCTTAACGGAACGACCGTGACCGTATTGCACGAAAACGGGTTAAAAACCATTTATAATTCCATCGAAGCAGATGAAAACCTTTCCGTGGGGGACAAGGTCGCAAAAGGCGAGGCCATAGGCGTTATTTCCGTCAACAACCGCCGCGAATACAAAGACGGCGCTCATCTCCATTTCGAGGTGGAAGAAAACGGCGTCAAAGTCGCCCCGTCAAAGTATTTTGCGGGATATGACAAGTAGTTAACACTTTTTGTTTGCGATTGCAAACAAAAAGTCGTTAAGACTGTTGGTCGTGAGAGGCTTAACGGCGAAAATATATAATTCGCAATTCGCAATTCGCAATGCGCAGGTGAGGTCGTGAGGCGTTTAACGGCGAAAATGAATTCCGCCTACGCCTCTCGGCGAAAATTAATTAACACTTTTTCTTGTTGGCACAAGAAAAAGTCGTTAGGACTGTAGGTCGTGAGGCGCTTAACGGCGAAAATGAATTCCGCCTACGCCTCTCGGCTTGATTATATAGGATATAAACGATGTTGCCGCGTTCGCGGCAAACGATGTTGTCGGGCGTTTGCCGACCAAACGCTGTTTCCGACAAACGATGTTAC
>JAFZXN010000023.1 GCA_017616695.1 Clostridia bacterium
AAGGTGCGAAAGCGCGATTTTTTAATTGCGTAAAGCCTATAAAGCGGTCAAAAACACAAAAAAAGAAATATAAAAACCGTTAGTGAAAATCTAACGGTTTGTGGTTTGGTGGAAGGGGGTGGATTCGAACCACCGAAGTCGCCGACGGCAGATTTACAGTCTGCTCCCTTTGGCCGCTCGGGAACCCTTCCATATAACTATTTTGTTGGAGCTGGCGACTGGAATCGAACCCGCAACCTGCTGATTACAAATCAGCTGCTCTGCCAGTTGAGCTACACCAGCAAAGGTGCGATAAAAACTTATGGTGCCTCGGGGCGGAGTCGAACCACCGACACAGGGATTTTCAGTCCCTTGCTCTACCTGCTGAGCTACCGAGGCATCTTGTTTTTTTAGATAACTGCTTGTAAAAAATACAAGCAGTTATCTTTTGGCGACCCGAAGGGGGCTCGAACCCCTGACCTCCAGCGTGACAGGCTAGCGTTCTAACCAACTGAACTACCAGGCCATAAGATATTAATTTTTTGGTGGGCCTTCACGGATTCGAACCGCGGACCGACCGGTTATGAGCCGGTTGCTCTAACCGCTGAGCTAAAGGCCCGTTGACAAAACGTTTTGGTCGGGGTGAAGAGACTCGAACTCCCGACCCCATGGTCCCAAACCACGTGCGCTACCAACTGCGCCACACCCCGCCGGAAACCCAAACGCGCTTTTACAAGTCAATGCTCAAATATAATATAATATATCCAAAAAAATGTCAAGTGATTTTTTGTATTTTTTTAAAAAAACGTTATCTTTTTTTCTTTATAACGACAAATTTTGATTTTTTGATTTTTTACTCGCTTTTTACGCATAAAAACCGACTATCGGCAAATAATAATATCGGAAACCCGAAAAGCTTAAAGCCGAAATATGAGCTTATAAGTGTTTACACTATCATATTATCGGCAATTAAGGAACACTTTGATATTCCGCATTAACGTAATCAAAAGATAAATATACGGCGGCGACTTATTTTATAAGGTCAAAGCTTGGTATCGCATCGAAAGCGGAATGATATAGCGGAAAACGTTTCGGTAGTTTCCGGCTTTTGATAAAATAACGATTTTTTTATTGAAAATCATTCGTTCTTATCTTAAAAAAGCCGTCCGACAAAGAATTAACTCTTTGTCGGACATTTTTTGCTATTTATTCGGTAAAAAAAACAAATTCAGCTAAGGACTTTCGAGAGAAAATCTTTAAGCCTCAAATCTTTCGGCGAAGCGAAAAACTCTTTCGGCTCGTTTTCCTCCTTGATAACGCCTTCGTCTATAAACAGCACTCTTGACGCGACCTCTTTTGCAAAGCCCATCTCGTGCGTGACGACGACCATGGTGTAACCTTCTTCCGCAAGTTCCTTCATAAGCGAAAGGACTTCGCCCACCATTTCGGGATCGAGCGCCGAAGTCGGTTCGTCGAAAAGTATCACGTCGGGTTCCATCGCAAGCGCTCTGATTATTGCTATACGCTGTTTCTGCCCGCCGGAAAGCGTCGAAGGATACGCATTCAGCTTGTCTTCAAGACCTATCCTTTTAAGTAGTTCCACCGCCTTTTGCTCGGCCTCGTCTTTTGACTTCAATTTTAGTTCGACGGGTGCAAGCGTAAGATTTTTCAAGACGGTCATATTGTTGAACAGATTGAAATGCTGAAAGACCATTCCTATCTTCCTACGGGTGACGTTCACGTCCTGAAAATTCTCTTTAAAAAAGCTTTTTACGGCTTTTGAATAAGTTGCGCCCTCGTGCTTTTTTAACAGATCGTTCTTCTTTATGTCGGCTATGACCGTTTCGTCTATTTCGCTATCCGAAAGCGATTTTTTTTCCGATTTTAATTTTTCCGACAAAACCGAATAAGTATTGGATTTTCTTATGATATCGAAATGAAGATACGGATCGACGGGCGTTAAAAGCTTACCTTCGAACCAGATCTCGCCGTAGGTCGGATCTTCAAGTAAGTTCATACACCTAAGCATAGTCGACTTTCCGCTCCCGGACGGGCCGACGATGACCACCTTTTCGCCCTTTTTGATCGTGCAGGAAACGCCTTTTAGTACCTGACTCGTTCCGAAGTATTTATATAGGTTATCGACCGAAATAAGCACGTTTTTGTCGGCGTGCGCCATAGAATATAGCATTTTATCGTCTGTCACTTTTCGCAAGCCTCCGTTCGATGTATTTTTGTATCTGTTGCAAGCCGAGAACGATTATAAGGTAAATAAGCGCAATAAGGATAAGCGGCATATACAGTTTCATCGTCTGCGTGGTGACGTAGCTTTGAATTTTTGTAAGGTCGAGTATCCCGACGTAGCCCGCGACCGACGTTTCCTTTATCATCGTGATAAATTCGTTGAACATTGTAGGAACTGCCGATTTCATTGCCTGCGGCAGAACTATCTTGAAAAAGGTCTTCGTCCAACCAAGCCCCAAGGCTCTACCCGCCTCCGTTTGACCATAGTCTACCGACTGAATGCCGCCTCTTAATATCTCCGCCATATACGCGCCCGAATTTATACCGAACGTAAGTATAGCTACGGGTATGCCGTTGGTTTTTTCTATACCGAAAAAACTTGCGGATTTCATAGATCTCAAAACGACGAAATAGCAGATAAATAGCTGCAAAACGACGGGCGTTCCGCGAATGACGGTAACGTATAGCCGAGCTATTGCCGAAAGCGTTCTTATCACGGGATTTTTTTGCGGAGCTATCCTTACGGCCGTGACTACCACGCCGATGATAAGACCAAGCAAACACGCCCCTATCGCTATTATAAGGGTGTTCCGTAAGCCTATAAGATACATTTTATAACTGTCTGCATTGATAAAACAGTCGTAAAAATCCGCATAAATACCCGCAAAAAAATTGCCTATCGATGCGAAAAAGCCGATATCGGAAGTCAAAAGTCTGTTCATTTTTTACTCTTAAATTATTTTTATACAGCTTTGACGGGACCGAAGATTATACACCTTCGATCCCGTCATAAACTTATGTAAGGCGATCGGAATTGTCGATAATTTACTGAAAACGATTAATCATTCTTCTTCGTCGGGAGCTATCGCGGAATACTCTTCGAACCATTTATCTATCTGCGTTTTGCCGTCGCCGTCTTTTACGAGAAGTTCGGCTAAAGCTGCGTTTACTTTTGCGATAAGCTCGGTGTTGCCCTTTTTGGCAACGATGCCGTATTGCTCGGCTTCAACGCCCTCGATGGCCGCCCAGGAAAGCGTAGCGTCGTTTGCGGCAAGTTGCGCCGCGACCTGCGAATCGACTATAAGGTATTCGGTAACGGTGGCGCTCTTCATATCTTCCAAAGCCGCAAGTACCTGCGTGAAGTCGGCGGTAGAATCTATCCCCCACGCCTCACCGTTTTCGGCGACAGTCAAAGAACTCGTCGTGCCTGTCTGGTAAACGAGCTTGGCGCCCGCAAAATTGGAAGTCGCGAACTCGCCATCGTCGGTAATTGTCGGCGCGCTTGCCGTCATATAAACGACGGATTGGAATGCGTCGCCCCAATAGAAATCGGAATACTCGACGGCTTTGGCACGCGTAGCGTTATAAGAAATGCCGGCGATACCGAGCGCATTGTCCTCGTCGATACCGGCGACTATGGAATCGAAGTTGCCGTTGATTATCTCAAGCTTATAATCGTACTTATCGGCAATATATTTTGCAATCTCCATATCAACGCCGATAACGTCGACCGAACCCGTTTGAGTAAATTCCCACGGAGCAAACCCCGCCTCGGTGTAAACGATAAGTTTTGTTTTACCGCTCGTCTTACAAGCGGTAACGCCCGTAAGCATCGTTAAAGCCAAAATTGCGCAAATAATGAAAGTATACAATTTTTTCATAAAATATCTCCTTATACCGAAAACTTTTTTCGGCGTTTGAATTTTATACGACGATTATAAGCGATAATTTTTCATTTGTCAAACAATTTTATGCAATATTTTGAAAATTTATTAAATTTTTTGAATATTGATAAAATTTTATGCAACTTTTATGAATATTATTCTTTATATACAAAAATGCAGCGAATATCCGGTCGTATGCAATATAATTGAAAACAAGACGCGAAAAAAAAACGCCCCGACGGTAGTCGGAGCGCCATATTATATAATATGTCAGTTTTTGTTGATGAGTTCGGCAATGGATGCGCCGCCGAAATCGGATTCCTTCCATTCGTGCATTTCGCCGTCATCCTGAGCTGGCCTGTCACGACGGGGTTTCCTTCTCGGTTTTTCTTCGCCGCCTTCGGCAGCCTCTTCGCCCTCGTGTTTTTCTCTTCTCGGTTTAGCGGGAGTTTCGGGAGCGGGTTGAGTAGCCTTGATGGAAAGGGTGATCTTTTCTCTGTCGTAATCGATAGCGATGATCTTGACTTCGACCATCTGACCGACTTTAAGGCTTTCGGTGGGTTTTTCGAGCCATTCGTGAGAGATCTGCGAAATGTGAACGAGACCGTCAACACCCGGTTCGAGTTCGACGAACACGCCGAAATCGACTATTCTTACGACCTTGCCTTCGACAACGTCGCCCACGGTGTACTTACCGGGAACGTTTTCCCAAGGACGCGGCTGAAGCTGTTTATAGCCGATGGAAACTTTCTTATTATCGTAATCGATCTTAAGAACTTTGAACTGATATTCTTTGCCGATCTCGAATACGTCCGCGGGAGCTTTGATGCCCGTCCAGACGAGGTCGGTTATATGAGCAAGACAGTCGAAACCGTTGACTTCGACGAAAGCGCCGAAGGACGCGAAACGAACGACTTTACCGGTAACGATATCGTCAACGTGTACTTCGTTGAAGAAAGCTTCTTCCTTTTCCTTCTTGGCGGCTTCCTTTTCGGCTCTTTCGGCCTCGAGGATAACTCTTTGAGAAGCAACGATCTGTTTTCTTCTTTCCTGCGACTCGACTTTTTCGGCTTTAAGTCTCAAAGTCTTGCCGACGTACTTGTCGAGTTCTTTAACGAAACCGATCCTTATCTGCGAAGACGGAATGAATACGCCGTAAGAGCCGTATCTCGCGGTGAGACCGCCCTTGTTGGTACCGTCGACTACGACTTCGAAGATCTTGCCGTTTTTGATCTCCTCGATCTCCTTCTCCTCCTCAAGAAGCTTTGTGATAGCCTTTTCGGAAAGCATTACGGGATTAAGATCGGTGATCATAACTTCGATTTCATCGCCGATCCTCGTGCTGTAATCGGCTTTGTTGTAAGCTTCGGTGCAAAGCTCTTCTTTCGGGAGGAGGATTTCTTTTTTAGTTCCGTTGATGTACAGAGCCAAACCTTCGTCGGTTGCAGAAGAAATTGTCGCTTTGATCCTTTGCCCCTTTCTGAATTTTTGCGAAGGGCTATCCATTTTAGCAACTGCCTCTTCCATCTCGTTTAAAGTTTTGACTTCAGTAGTAACTTCTTCCATATCAGAAAAAACCTCCATTAATTGTTCGGGCGGGGTCGAAGCGCCCGAAATAATTCCTATCTTTTTAAATTTTTTTATTTCCGACCGATCGAACGATTGCGCCGAAGATATCAGAAATACGTTTTCGCAATTGGTTCGGCAGAGCTCGTACAGTTTTTTCGTATTGCTCGACTTTTCCCCGCCGACTACTATCATCGCGTCACATATTTCGGACAAATATTTTGCTTCACGTTGACGTTCCATAGTAGTATAACAAATTGTTTTGAAAATAGCAATATTTTTTAGATAATTTTTTTGAAAATTCTTTAAAAAATCGTCAAATTTTTCTTCGGAACACGTTGTTTGAGCCACAATGCATACTTTTTCGTAAATATTGTAGTCGAAATCGGGGGTAAATTCGGTCGTGACGAGCGCCTCGCTTTGACACCAACCGGCTATCCCTTTGACCTCCGGGTGCTCCTTTTCCCCTACGATTATTATCTTGTAACCGTCCGAAGAATACTTTTCGACGATCGAATGTATCTTCTTGACGTACGGGCAAGTGCAGTCGACGACGGTAACTCCGGGCTTTAACGAAAGCTTATCGTAAACGTCTTTTCCTACTCCGTGCGAACGGATAACGAGCGTACCGCTTTCTATCTCGTCGACCGAATCTATCTTCTTTACGCCGAGAGCTTCTATCTCTTTTAAAACGTTCTCGTTATGAATGAGCTCGCCGAGAATATAAACGCCTTCCGCGCCTATTTTTTTTGCGGTGTCGACGGCGCGCTTTACGCCCGAACAAAAGCCGTTGTATTTACCTTGAACGATCACTTTACGTTTCCTTTACGATTTTTCTTTTTATCGACGAACTCGTCAAGCTCGATTTTGGTTTTCAAAAGATTATCGCGTATCTTTTCGGTGGCAAGATCGTAGACCGACTTATCGCGTATGCCGTAAAACTCTTCGAGCGAAAACTTTTCGCCGACGCATATATAGTTTTTGCGGAACATTTTCGGTTTTTTATAGATAAACAACGGTATCACGGTGACTTTAGCCCTTAAAGCTATCATTCCGACGCCGTTTTTGAAAGGAAGAAGGACGTTATCCGTCTTGTTCCGCGTGCCTTCGGGAAATATCCCGAGGTTGTTTCCGTCTTTTAAGACCTTGAAACACTCTTTTATGGCGTTTAAGTCGGTGTTTTCCCTATCTATCGGCACGCCGCCGATAAGCCGCAAAAAGCCGCCCACAAGCTTATTTTTGAACCACTCTTTTTTGCAGAGAAAGAATATCTTTTTATTGAAACACGTGCCGACCATGAAACTGTCGGCGTTGGATAAGTGATTGCACACTATCACGGAAGGGTAACTGTCGTCCGTCCGCTTTTTGTTTATTATCTTGTACGGGTACAAAAACCGAAGAATGACGTAAAATATCGGTCTTACTATGCCCCAATAAAGAAATTTTTTCATTTTAATCTCTTTCTATTTCCGAAAGAATGAAATCGACGACCTGATCCACGGTCATATCCGACGTATCGAGTAAAACCGCGTCGTCGGCCTGTTTTAACGGCGCAAATTCACGGTGGCTGTCGTTGTAATCGCGGCGATTTATCTCTTCGAGCAGGCAGTCGAATTCCACTTTCTGACCTTTGGCGGTCAACTCGTCATAACGGCGTTTGGCTCTTACTTCCGGCTTTGCCGTAACGAAAAACTTATATTTGGCGTCGGGAAGAACGTAAGTTCCGATATCCCTGCCGTCGAGAACGCAGTCGGTGCCTTTGGCAACGGCACGCTGCATTTCGACCATTTTGCGCCTTACGCAAGGAAGAGAGGAGATATCGGACGCTTTCATCGAGACTTCGTTCATACGGATCTTCGTCGAAACGTCTTCGCCGCGGAGAATGGTCTTTTGCGCGCCGTTTTCATAAACTATCTTAAGGTCGATATCGTCGATGAATGCCGCGACGCTTTTTTCGTCGAGACAATCGACGCCGCGCATAAGCGCTTCGAGCGCGCAAGCTCTGTACATAGCGCCCGTATCGAGATAAAGAATATCGAGCTTTTTCGAGATTATCTTCGCAACGGTGCTTTTACCGCTGCCGCTCGGCCCGTCAAGTGCAATATTTATCATATCTTCCCCTTAAAATGTTTATTTGTCGCTTATGCCCGCCAAGTGCCCCGTGGAAAACGCCAATTGGATATTGAAACCGCCCGTCAACGCGTCGATATCGAGCACTTCGCCCGCAAAATACAGATTTTTGCATAATTTGGACTGCATTGTTGACGGATCGACTTCCTTTACGCAAACGCCGCCCGCGGTGACTATCGCCTGATCGATAGGCGCAAACCGAAGTTCGTCGAGCGGGAAATTTTTCATAATTTTGACGATGCTTTGGCGTTCGGCGCGGGATACCTCGCTGACTTTTTTGTATTTATCGAGCATAAGTTTGTCGATAAACGCGTCGATCATGCGCGAAGGCAATAACTTGTCGAATGCGTTTTTTAATTGCTTTGTCGGCGCTTCGTCGAAATCGCGGATAATGCGCTTATCGAGTTGATCGAAATCGAGCGCGGGCTTGAAATCGATAAAAGCCTTTAATTTATCTACGGGATATCTGTTGATCTTCGACGACGCGGTAAGAACGATCGGGCCGGAAACGCCTTCGTGCGTAAACAGCATTTCGCCGAATTCGGAAACTATCGGCTTACCGTTAAATTCCACTTTGAAAGCGACGTTTTTCAAAGACAGCCCTGCAAGTTTACGATACCCGAATTTTGTGTTTATCGGAGCGAGCGCGGGAACGGGAGCGACTATCGAGTGTCCGGCAGATTGCGCGAACTTATAACCGTCGGACGCGGCGCCCGTAAGCTTATACGACACGCCGCCCGTAGCCACTATCACTTTGTCGGCTTTGTATTCGCCCTTTTCCGTCTTTACGCCCACGCAAACGCCGCTATCTATAATAAGCGAAGTAACGCGTTCGTTGAGCTTTACCCTGACGCCGCCGCTTTCAAGAGCCTTTTCGAGCGTTCTGATAACGTCGCTCGACTTATCGGATAAAGGAAACACCCTGTTTCCGCGTTCGGTCTTTATCTTTAGCCCGTGTGAAACGAAAAAATCCATAACGTTTTCCGGTGAAAAGGAATACAGACTACCGTAAACGAACTTCGGGTTGGAAATAACGTTTTTGAAAAACTCCTCCACCTCGCAATCGTTGGTGAAGTTACAACGCCCTTTACCCGATATAAACATCTTTTTACCGAGTTTTTCGTTCTTTTCGATGAGCGTAACGTCGTTATTTAATTGTGCCGCGGCGATAGCAGACATCATTCCCGCCGGCCCGCCGCCGATGATCAAAACTTTCAAGATAATTCGCAATGCGCAATTCGCAATTAGCAAAATGCGGTCGCGGATTTTTTAGTCGGGCTGCAAGCCTTCGCCCTGAAAAATCCCGAACAAAATTATTAATAATATTTTTCGCAGACCGCTACCGGTCGGCAAATTATATATTACCGCCGAGAGCGGTAGGTCGGATTGATTTCGACCGTTAAGCCGCTCACGACCTACAGTCCTAACGACTTTTTCTTGCGCCAACAAGAAAAAGTGTTAATTATTTTTCGCCGAGAGGCGTAGGCGGAATTCATTTTCGCCGTTAAACGCCTCCGACC
>JAFZXN010000024.1 GCA_017616695.1 Clostridia bacterium
GATTTACGGGTTTTGCGGGTGATGATACCTTTATCCGATATTTTCAAGCGGAGTAAAGCCCGAGGATTTTGCGGCGTCGGGCTTTATCCCCACGGCACAGTTATCCTTGCACCTTTCGCGAAGTGCTTTGATCGGGTGATCGTACTTTTCGTATCGGTAATCCTTGCCTTGATTTTTGATATAGTCGGCGATGACTTTATGCCCCGCTTCCTCCCCGACGGGATCGGTAAGGCGCGAATTGAAGCGGAAGAATCTGTGGTTCGTCGGCAGGTTGTCGATATTTTCGTATTCGGTAAGATCGCCGGTATATTGAACGGTGTCGGCAAGTATCTTTCTGACGTAATCGACGTTTTCGTGAAGCGCGAGAGGAGTCGGGAATTTGTGGTTGACTATCACTTCGTCGTATTCCTTATTGAGATATTTTCTGACGAGTTCTTTGACCGCATTAAGATGAGATACTTCCGTTTCGAAGTATTCTTCCCATATCTTTTTTATCCTTTCGTCCGTTTCAGTCATATAATTCGACCAATAGACGTACGCTTCGGCGTACTCGTGCCACAGCATTTTTTCGAGCATATCTCCCGAAGTATCGATGAGCGCTCCGTACTGCGTGACGTGCTCTTCCTCCACGAGCGATATTTCTTCAAACAGCTTTCTGCCTTGGTCGTTTTTATAAAACGCCGCGCCGTTCATATAGTAATTCATCGTCTGCTGTTCGGCGGCGGTGATTATCATCGTGTTCAAAATGGTCTGCGTGTTGTTTTCGTAGTTGTTGATATGCTCTTTCACGTTGTCGTACGGGTGGCGGTGATGCGCCGCGGTGGGGCGCGCGGGCATTATTTCCGTGTAGCCGCCGACGAGTCTTTCGGCGTGAACGCCGTCGTCCATATCGAGAAGATCCGCATATCTGTATAGGTGGTCGAAGTCTTCCAAAAGCGCGAAATCAAGCGCCTTTTTAACGGCGAAATTGCTCTCTTTCTGTGCCATTTCCGCCGTCAGATCGACTGCCAACTGTTCGTAGGCGATAGTCGTTTCCAAAAGCGACTCGTTTATCGGTTTCAGATTGGCGAGCTTTTGTTGCTGCTGTTTTTCGACGTACCTTAATAGAGCCATATCTCTGCGAAGGTCGCAATCTGTCACCGTTCGCTGGTTCTGGTGCGAAAACCAGGCGGCCTCGTATTCCGCGCCCGTAGCGAGGATTATCCTCGTTTTGGTGTACGGAGATGTCGTCGTCTTGTCGTAAGGCGCAGGGTAAATGTCTTTTAGTGAAGAAAGGTATTCTTCGGGTTTTTTCGTTTTGATTTCAAACGGATCCATAATTCACTCCTTTTTTATCGATACGGATATTTTTCCCCTTGCGCCGTCTTTATATACCCGCCGCCGCAAAAGATAAAAATAACGCGGAAAGCATTTACCTTCCGCGTATAATTATTTATATAATTTTTATATTTACAATCCGCCGTTTTTTCTTTTAAACGACGGCGTTTTTTATATGCTTAAAATTCGCAACGTTAAAAATTTTCTTTCAGAAAAGCCTTTATTTCGTCGTCGTATTCATTTTCGAAGACGGCACGAAGATGCGAGTGCTGACCTTTGGGGAACATTCTGAACTTCTTATGCTTTGACGGGCAGGCTTCAAAGAGTTTCAACGCCTTTTCGGGGAGCGAATACGGATCGGTGTTGCTGTGGAGCATCAAAAGCGGCTTTTCATACTTACCGATGACGTCTTTAGGCCCGAATTTCATCGAAAAGCCGGTGTAAAGGTGCGTCAGCATATTGCATTCCTGAAGGACTGGGAAAGTCGGATGCTTTAATTCGATTATATGATTTTTAAAGGAATCGTAAAAGTTTTCGTACATACCTTCGACGACGAGCCCTTCCATATAATCGGGGCAAGCCGCGTCGGTAAGGGCGTAAAGGGCGGCCGCCGCGCCGATGCAGACGCCGTGCATTATTATATGATCTTGCGAAAATTCGTCGTGAAGATACTTTGCCCAGGCGAGTATATCTCCGCTTTCCTTGTAGCCGAGGGTGTTGAACTTGCCGTCGGACAATCCGTGCGCTCTCGGATCGATAACGAGAACGTTATATCCCGATTCGGCGTAAGGCCTTGCGAAAAAGTACGAATACTTGCACGCCTCCGTTCTTCCCTGATGGATAAACACCGTTTTATCGTACCCGAAGTCGAAAAACTGTCCGTTCAGATTCAACCCGTCGTGAGCGATATGCACGTCTTTTAAGAAGGCTTTGTTTTCCTCGCCCCATTTAAGGCCGTTTTCGTACATATCGACCTGTTCCTTGTTTTCGTTCCAGGAACACTCACGCGCCCATTTTTCCTTCGATTCGCGTCTGAAGTGGTAAAGATAAATTTTTCTTGCTATCAAAAGCGTAAGGATAAGCGGAACGAGTACGGCGAGTAAAAGTACGGACGGTATCAACCAATACAAAAAATCCATAAAAACCTTTTTAAAGAGCGTTTTGATTTTTGCACGCTTAAGTTTTATCGGCGTGCGCACAATAAGTATTATATATCAAATCGGAAAAAATGTAAAACGTCGGCGGGGCAATATCGTAAAATAGCAAAAAATTGTGAGATAAAAACAAAATATTTGTACCAATTTAAAATTTTATACGACAAAATCTTGCTTTTTTTGCGTTTTTATTATAATATAATAAAGTATGATTTTGATTTTAAATATTTTATTGGCTGTTTCAAAACCGGATTTAACGCCCGCGCGCACGAAAAAACCGCGTTTTGTGCGAATTTAATATCGCGGGCAATATCGAAAAAAAGAGGTAATATGAAAGATTACGTTGTAGTAGGAGACGTTTCCTGCGATCTCAGTATCGACGAAATGAAATTATTCGGCGTCGACGATTATATCACCGGTCATATCTCGATAGGCGACGACCGCGAGCTCGTGACAAAGCTCGAATGGACGGAGATATCTTCCCGCGAGATGTTCGACCTTTTAAAGAACAAAAAAGTCAAAGTATCGACTTCTCCCGCAAACGTCGAAGAAGTCTACAGATTTTTCGAGGGCTACGTCAAAAAGGGTTTGGGCGTTTTGAGCATTTCCTTATCTTCGAAGATAAGCGCGACATATTCTTTTACCGTCGCCGCCGCCGAGAAGATAAAAGAGGCTTATCCCGACGCCGAGATAGTATGCGTCGACTCTATGCGTATGTCCCGCGGGTTCGGGTATCTCGTGGCGCTTGCGGGGCTTAAAAAAGGCGAGGGGCTTTCTCTTGAAGAAAACGTCGAATACCTGTTAAAAGCCCGCACGACCATTCACCAGATGGGCCCGATAGACGACCTTTTTTTCGTGGCACGCCGCGGAAATATTTCCATGGGAAAGGCTATTTTCGGAACGTTTGCCGGCATAAGACCTATGGGGGATTATTCGGCTACGGGTTATACCAAGATACTCGCCAAGGCAAAAGGCGCGAAAAAGGCGCTCGCCGCCACCGTGGAATACGTCAAGCAGACGATAGTCGATCCCCAAAATCAATATATCCTTATCGGTCATTCCGACCGCAGCGAGCTTGCCGAGCAGTACAAAATAGCCATAGAACAGGCTATTCCGTGCAAAAAAGTGTTGCTTTCGGAGATATTTATGGGCTGTTCTCCCAACATCGGGCCGGGTATGATATCCGTCAACTACCTCGGAAACGAGATAAAAGAGGATATGTCGAAAGAAGAAGCTTTATTGAACGATATTCTTAAAAATCTGTGACCGGATAAAAACGGCACCGACAGGTAACTTACGGGCGGAAAATTTTACGCCGACGCATTACGTTATGAGAGATAGCATCAACGGTAAGCTGTTTATCGGGCTTATTGAAAGCGGGTTGAATAACCTCGGAATGCACAAAGCCGAGGTCAACGACCTGAACGTTTTTCCAGTTCCCGACGGCGACACGGGTACGAATATGTATATGACGCTTTCCAACGGCCTTTCGGGCATAAAGGAGGGCGCCGACGATTTAAACGAGATCGTTTCCGAGTTTAAGGAAGCGGTGGTTTTGGGCGCGCGCGGAAATTCGGGCGTTATAATGTCGCAATTCCTTTACGGCGCCTGCGAAGAACTGACAAAAGATACGGCTTATCCCGACGATCTCGTCAAGGCTTTTGCCAAGGGCGTTGAAAGAGCTTACGGCTCGGTCCTCGAACCGACAGAAGGCACAATGCTCACCGTTTTAAGGGAAGCGTCAAAGGACGTTGAAACGCGTTTCGATCTTAACGCCGATTACAAGATCGACGAGCTTATATCGCTGTTTTTGAAAAAAGCGCGCGTTTCGCTCGAAAAAACGCCCGAACTACTGTCTGTTTTAAAAGACGCGGGCGTAGTCGATTCGGGCGGCGCGGGGATAGTGTATATCTTCGAAGGCTTTGAAAAATTCCTTGCGGGCGAAACCGTGGCTCCCGTCGAAAGGGATACGGAAACTACTTTGCCCGACTTATCCTTCGTGGAGTCGATAGACAAGATGATCTACGGCTATTGCACGGAGCTTTTGATACTACTCGATAAAAGCGTTCGTTTTGACGAGGACGCCTTCAAAAAGCAGCTTTTAATGCTCGGCGAATCGGTCGTTTTAACGGTCACGGGCGGAAAGCTCAAACTCCACGTTCACACCTTTAAGCCGGAAAAAGTTCTCGGTCTTTGTCATAATTACGGTGAATTTCTTGCCGTAAAGGTCGAGAATATGGACGTGCAGAATATGGTAGAAGAGGCTAAAAAACAGCACGTTTCCGCAAAAAAAGAGCGGTCGAAACTTGCCGTCGTCGCAGTTTCGCCGGACAAAAAGCTCGGCGAGATATTTATTGAAATGGGCGCGTCGGAGATAGTCGAAGGCGGCGACACGTTCAATCCTTCCGTAAGCGATTTTATAAGCGCATACAAAAAGACCAATGCGGATAATATTCTCGTGTACCCCAATAATTCCAACGTCTTACTTACCGCGATGCAATCGGCAAACGCCTATACGGACGGTAAAGTTTTCGTAATAGACTGCACGGGGCTTCCGGGGTGCTACTCAACGCTTACGCTTATAGATTATTTAAGGTCGGCGGAAGAAAACAAAGCCGTCGTTGAAGACGCTCTATCGAACGTTACCGCGGTGGCGGTCACTAAAGCTATAAGAAATTCCACTTATATGGGCGAAGAGATACTCCTCGGCGAATACGTCGCTATCTCGGGAAAAACTCTTTTAAAAAAGGGTACGTCCTTAAAAGCCGTTGCAGAAAGCGTTATAAACCGTTTCCTCGACGAGTCGGGGAAGGAAGTCGTCACTTTGTTTGCCGGCAAAAATATCGATAAAGCCGTATTAAACGAGATAGTCGACTGCTGCGCCGACAGTCACCCGTTCGTCGATATAGGCACGGTCGAAACGGATAATCCCATTCACGAGCTTATAATTTCGCTTGAATAAAAATCGGATAAAATATAGATTATTTTTCTCGGCTGCCGCAAGGTCTCCCGACCGATAGCGGTAGCGGATAATGCCTTCAGGCAATTCATGACCTTAAGGTCGATTCATGAGATGAAATCTCAATTCACGCGCCGCAAGGCGCAATTCATCGAATTTTATAATATTTCGTTACTATTCAACGATTTTTCGTTGTAAGATAAAAGGAGAGATAAATGAGACCTCTTAAAAAGAAATGGCAGATCGTTCTTTACGGTTGCGCGGGCATGGGCGTAAATATGCTCAACCTGATAATCGCGTCGTATCTGTGCAGCGCGCTGCTTGTAGGCGGGTTCAGTAAGAACGTCGAGTATTGGACGTTTGAAAACAAAGACCTCGTTATTGCCGCGGTATGGAGCGTATTCGTGCTTATCGCAAAGGTCGTCGACGGGATAATCGATATCCCGATGGCTTCGTTTACCGACAATCTCAAGACGCGTTGGGGCAGGCGCCGTCCCGCTATCCTCGGCGGAATGGTCATAATGATCATCGCATACCTTGCGTTTTTAACGCCTTTAAGCGGCGGAGCGACTATCGGTAAGACCGTTTTCTACGGCGTGGCTCTATGCGTCTTTTATTCCTTCTACACGCTGACGATGGTCACGTATTACGCCACTTTTTCCGAAATAGTCGATAACGAAAGCGACAGGTTGTTCCTTTCCAACGTCAAATCGGTGTGCGACATAGTGTACTTTATTTTCGGCTATGCGCTTTTGCCGATACTCGTGAACGGACACATGAACATACGCGTAGTCGCGCTATTGTTCCTGCCGCTCGTTTTGACGATGATGATACCTATGTTCCTTATCCGCGGCGACGGTCACGACGCGAATTCCGCGCCCGCCGAAAAGACGAAGAGCGTCGATCTCGTAAAGTCCGTCGCGTATACTTTCAAGGACAGATCGTTTATCCTCTGGATGCTCGTGTATTCCTTTATGACGATGGGCAGTCAGCTGTTCCTCGGCGGCATAAACGAATTTTTCTCCACGAACGATCTCAGTATGTCGCTCGTCATGATAGCGGCGTTCGCACCCGTGCCGTTCACGCTCATTCTGTTCAATAAACTGACCAAAGAAAAGGGTTTCGGTTTCTCGTTCGGATACGTTCTGCTCGTATTTACCGTGGGCATGATAGGTATGTTCTTCATTCAGGCGGTGACCGATCCGACGGTCAAACTCATAGCGGCGATGGGCGCTTCTCTGATTATTTCGTTCGGCATAGGCGCGCTGTTTTCGGTCGCGTACTCCATACCTTCGCAGCTCGCGGCGGAAGAGGAAAAGCGTTCCGGCGTTTCCCATTCCGCGATGTACTTTGCCGTTCAGGGGCTTTTCGGCGGCGTGTCCACGGGCATAGCCACGGGGCTCATACTCGTAGCGCTCAAAGAGAGCAAAGTTTCTTTGTTCGGGCTGACGGTGAAAACGGTGACGGAAGGCGGAGAGATCACTTATTCCGAGCCGTCCGCGATAATGCTGATGACGCTGATCTCCGGGCTTTTGTGTCTCGTTGCGTTCGTCCTTTTGCGGTTTTTGCCCAAGGATATCAAATACTTCGGTAAAAAGACCGCCGAGGCAGTCGAAAGCACCGATAGCGCCGAAAGCGAAGAAAGTGTAGAAAGCACCGATAGCGCCGAAAGCGAAGAAAGCGAAGAAAGCGACGAAGATACCGAAATCGCCTACGAACGCGTTTCCGAAGAATAATTTAAAAATATTCAATATATTTACTCGTTTTTTTGCCCGCCGAAAGTTCGGCGCGGCATTTAAACTTTGCGCTGTTTAACGGCGCTCACGGTGTTATATGAAAAAGATAATCGTCGACCTTCTCGGTTCGGACAACGGGCAGGAAGAGCTTTTGCGGGGCGTGAAAAACGCCGATAAAAACTACGAATATATCCTCGTGGGCGACACGGCGCTCATAGACGAAACGCTTTTTGGTCGCGGCGTGGTATATACGGCGGTCGAAGCGGCCGATTTCGTTTCCAACGGCGAAAATCCGCTCCGCGTTTTAAACGACGAAAACGTTTCTATTTCGAAATGCCTTGCTTACGCCGCGGATAAAGACGCTCTCGGCGTGGTTACGGCGGGTTCCACGGGCGCCGCGCTCGTCGGTTCGGCGTTCAGACTCGGGCTGAAAAAGGGCGTTCAAAGCCCCGTGCTGTGCTGCGTTCTGTACCGTTTTGACGGTAAACCGTTCTGTCTTGCCGATTGCGGTGCGAATATCGATCCGCAGGCGGCGGATATATTAAATTTTGCACTGCTTACGAGTGAATTTTGCAAGTCGTACTGCGGTGTGAAAGAGCCGAAAGTCTATCTTTTGAACGTCGGGAAAGAACCTAAAAAGGGTACTGCGACCTATAAAGCGGCGTACTCTTTACTTAAAGATAATTGTCCGGAATTTTGCGGGAATATCGAGGCGGACGCCGTGTTTTCGTCAAATGCCGACGTTATCGTTTGCGACGGGTTTTCGGGCAACGTGCTGTTAAAGTGCGGCGAAGCCGTCGCCATGGGCATTAAAAACAAGATATTATCTTACGTTTCAAAAGATAGCGGCAAAATTATTTCGGACGAGATAGATAAATTATTCGATTATAACGACCTTGCCGGAGCGGTGTTTCTCGGGGTGAATAAGCCCGTCATCAAGCTTCACGGCAAAGCCAACGCAAAAACCGTTACTGCGGGCATAGCGCAGCTTATCCGCGCATGCGGCGAAAATGCGTAAAACAATTTGCAATTTTCAATTCGTGATTTGCAGGCTCGGTCGTGGATTTTTCTGTCGCGTTGCAAGCTTTCGCGCTGAAAAATCCCGAACGAAATATTATAATTTTTTCGGGTAACGAAAGGGAAAATGGAAAATATTCCGAAAACAGTCAACGTCAGCGATAGAGCTTTACGCAACAGCAAAATGACCTTTGCGGACATTTATGCCGTGACTTTTTCGCGCCCCGAAAAGATAATCCTCGAACGCGACGAGGGAATTAAAAGCGCTTCCTATACCTACGCCGAAGCGGATATCCTTATCAAAAAGGCCGCGGGAGCAGTAAAAAAACTCGGCTTAAAAGGTCGGTTTATCGGGTTGAACGGCAGAGCCGATCTCGAATGGATAGTCATGTTCTGGGCTATTCTCGTTAGCGGCAACAAGCCGTTTTTGATTAATTCCAACCTTCCGACAGCTTCCGTATCGTCGCAACTTAAAACGCTTGATTGCACGCTTGTTTTGTCGGACGAAAAAACCGACGGATTCGGCGTAATGACCATATCTTACGGCGAGCTCGTTTCAAACGAAACGGATAGCGTTGCGCATAATTTTATCGGCGACGATTTCGGAAACGAATTGGCGTTGTCTACGTCGGGCACTTCTTTGAGCGAAAAGATATGCGTTTACGACGGCGAAGAGATATCGCGCCAGATACTCAATGCAAAATACATAATCAAAAACTGCAAAACCGTCAAAAAGCATTATCACGGCAGGCTCAAATTGTTGCTGTTTCTGCCGCTATACCATATTTTCGGGCTTGTGGCGACGTTTTTCTGGTTCTCGTTTTTCGGACGCACGTTCGTTTCGCTTGCCGATTATTCTTCGGCTACGATACTTCGCACCGTCAAAAAATACGGCGTTACGCATATTTTCGCCGTGCCGATACTTTGGCACACGATAGAAAAGACCGTAATGCGAGAAGTGAGATCGAAAGGCGAAACGATAGCGAAAAAGTTTGAAAAAGGGCTGGATATCTCCATTAAATTGCGGAATTTCTGCCCCGCTCTCGGCACTGCGTTTGCAAAGCGTGCGTTCAAAGAGGTGCGCGATAAACTGTTCGGCGACACCGTGTTTATCTGCATCTCGGGCGGAAGCTATATAAAGGAGTCGACTTTAAAGCTTATCAACGGGCTCGGGTACGAACTGCATAACGGCTACGGAATGAGTGAAACGGGCATAACCTCTTTCGAGATGAGCAGAAAATTCACTCCGCGGCTTGCCAAAAGCGTCGGGAAACCTTTCCCGACGGTCGAATATAAGCTTTCGGACGACGGCGTTCTGCTCGTAAAAGGCAAAACGACTTGCCGCTACGTCTATATCGACGGGGTGAAAACTCCCGCCGACGAGTGGTTTTATACGGGCGACGTATTCACCTTGGAAAACGGCGTTTACGCGATAACGGGCAGAAAGTCCGACCTCGTTATAGGCGAAAACGGAGAAAATCTCTCGCCCGACCTTATTGAAAAGCAATTCGATACCGATAAATACGCCTTTTCCGTCCTCGGCAACGAGGATATGACGGGGCTTATAATGGTCGTCAGGATCCCCGAAGACCTATTCTCGTTAAGGCTTAATGGTTTAAATTCCGATCTCGAAAGCCAAAACGCGGCGCTCCCCGTTTCTTTCAGACTCTCTAAGATTTTCTATACGACAGACGAGATCATGCCCGTCGGCGCGATAAAAGTAAGTAGAGCTTGGCTTACTCGCGCTATAAAAACGGGCGACGTTAAGCTTAAGACCTTCGGCGAGCTTAATAAAAAGGAAACGAAAACGAGCGGCGACGAGTCGGAAATATACGCTATCTTGCGCGGTCTTGTCGCAAAAGTCCTCGGCGTTGAAGAAAGCGCCGTATCGGCTGATGCCAACTTTTTTACCGATCTCGGAGGCACGAGCCTCGAGTTTTTCGATCTTATTTCCAAAATAAACGAGGCATTCGAAATACGGCTCGACTCCGATTATACCAAGCTCGAATACACTCTTTCCGGTATGGAAAGGCTTGTAGGTGAATATCTTAAATGAAGACCTTTTTTCGGGTTTTTGCCAAGATAACGGCGTTCCCCGCGCAACTGCTGTTTTTCAAGCGCAAGACCTATTACGAAAACGAAAACGCCGCCGCGCGCGTTAAAGGCGGGGCGATCATAATATCCAACCACACGCACCTCATATTCGACTACGTAGTCAATATGTTCATGTTTTTCTTTCGCAAGCTGTCGTGTCTGTTTGCGGAAGTTTTATACACCCACGGCGCAATATTGAGATTTTTATTGTCCTGTCTCGGCGGGATAAAGGTGGACAGAAACTCCAAAGACCTGTCGTTTATGGATAAAGCCGTGAAGATACTCGAAAAAGGCGGGCTCCTTCAGATATTCCCCGAAGGAAAACTTGAAACCGAAAAAAAACTTCTTCCTTTTAAAACTTCGTATATCCTGATAGCTTTAAGGAGCGGAAAGCCGATAATCCCAATAGTAACGGACGGCGTGTATCACCTTTTTAAAAGGACGCGCGTCATCGTCGGCGAAAGGATATATCTTTCCGACTATTATAAGGGCGACAATCCTTCCGCCGAAGACATAGAGGCGCTTAACAAGCTCGTTTTCGACAAGGTGAAAAAGCTTCGCCGCAAGATAGAACGCAACAGATCGATAGAGAAAAACAAGCTTACGGCCCTCGATAAACTGTCGTGGGATTTCGGAAGGATAGTAACTTTCACGTTCAATCTCGGGTTAAGGATAAGAGTCCGCTGCGCTGATAAAAAAAGAAGCAGCCTTAAATTAAAAGGAGCTTTTATCATAGCGAGCAACCACACGGATCTGTTTGATCCCGTAACGCTTATATGCGTATTCTGGCGAAGGCGTATAAGAGCGCTTACCGCTATCGACGTTTTCGAGGGCAAGATCCTGCGGGAATATTTCATGACCAAGCTCGGTTGCATCGGGCTTAACAGAGAGATCGACGATATTGACGCGTTCAAACGCTGTATCGATACGCTCGAAAGCGGCATTCCGCTTATGATATTTCCCGAAGGGCATATCGTAAAAGGCGGGATCGGCACGGAAAAACTGAAGTCGGGCGCGGCGCTCATGGCGGCTATGACGGGCGTTCCGGTAGTTCCCGTGTTCATTAAAAAACGCAAAAGCCGCTTTAAAATGACTCACGTTTACGTGGGAGAGCCTTTTACCGTCGGCAGCGGCGGAAAAATGCCGGAAATAGGCGAACTTTCAGAATACGATTCAAAGATACTCGGCGCAATAGAAGCGCTCGAACGCGAGGCGATAAGATGACGAGAAAGGAAATTTTCGACAAATTAAAGCAAATAGTCGCCGACGTCAAAAACGTCGATATCTCGGATTTTGACGGGCTTACGGAAGAGTCGGATATAAAACAGGATATAGGGCTCAATTCCATCGGTATGCTCTACGTCGTCATTAAGACCGAAAAAGAGTTCGGCTTTAGTATGAGCGATTTCGAGCTCGACGGCTTTACCACCGTAAAGGACGTTGTTGACGTTATCGAAGAAAGCATCTGATATTATACGTAGCTACTCATAAAAAACGAAAAAAAGATCCACGTTGCATACTAAGTAGGGAAAGCTCCTTGAAATCAGGACGCAACAGCCATTGCCGTTACAGCCGGAATGCCTATCAACGTGTTAATAATATGAACCTGACTGTGGGCAAAGGCGGTCGGGCGTTCTGTTTTTCGCGTTATGCGTTTCATAAAAACTTTTAAAATCGCTGATAATATCGATAAAATTTGATGTTTTTACGATTTTGTGCTTTTTTGGGCGCATAAGCGGTATTTATCCGAAACCGAGGGATAAGCTCGGCGTCGGATCTTTCTCCTTTGCCGAAAAAATAAAGGAGATTTTTTTATGAAAAAAATTATTGCTGTTATTATTTCGGTCCTTTTATGCGCAATGCTGTGTTCTTGTCAGGTCGTCAAGAGAAATCCGTCCGGCTCGTCCGACAGCGGCGTTTTCACCGTTTATATCGGCGACGACGGCGCGACCGTCTATTCCGTTGATATCAAGGACGTTGAAGTGACTGAAGGCGCGTTGTCCGTTTTAAATTATCTTAAAGAAAATAACGATCTTACTTTCGAGTATTACGTCGGCGCATACGGCGCGTTCATAACCGAACTCGGCTCGTTAAAGCCCGAAGGCTCTTCGTATATCGCCGTATATACCACCTGCGAGACCGATTATTCGCTTCCGCCCTACGACACGACAAAGTCAGCAAACGGCGTGACGTTTACTTATTCGGGCGTCGGCATCAGCGAGATGACCGTAAGCGGAGGCATTTCCGTACTTTTCGTTTTGGAAACGTACTGATTTAATTATGAGTTCGCGTTTTTCTTCGGCAAAAAAGATAGCCGTTCTCGGAATGATGGCGGCGCTTCTCGTAGCGGGCAAGTGGGCGCTCAATCTCGTACCCAACGTCGAGGTCGTGACGCTCTTTTGCGCGCTTTTCGGCTACACTTTCGGGTTTATAGCCGTCGTTCCCGCTACGATCTTTTGCCTTGAAGAAACGCTTGTCTGGGGCGTACATACCTGGGTTATCGTATATTTCGTCCATTGGAATACGATAGTTATCGTTTTTTCTCTTTTGGGAAAGTTGAAAAAAGAGCCGATGACGAAATTCGATTACGTTCTGCCCGTTATTGTCGCCGTTATAGCTACCGTCGTATTCGGTTTGTTTTCGACCTTTGTCGACGCCGTGTACGCCTGCATTTATTCTTCTTTCGACAAATTTTTCGTGTATTTCGCTACTATTTACGGAAGAGGGATCGTGTTTTTTATCGTTCACACGGTGTGCAATCTCGTGCTGTTTTCGCTCGTTTTTCACCCGCTTGCAAAGCTTATCGCGACGCTTAAACGAAAAGTTTTCGTTTAAAAAATCGGAAACGTCGCTTATCCGTTTTATTTGATTTTTCGATAAAAAACGTAAAAAACCATTAAAAAACGCGCTCTTTTCGTAACTTATCCTTACGGGAAGGGCGCGTTTAATATTGCTTTTTAAATAATTATCACATTCTTTCGGTGATCTTTAAAACGTCTTTGGGTTTTCCGACGACGACTATATGGTCGCTATCTTTAAAGCAATAGTCGGCGGAAGGGGAAACGGAAAGGACTTCGCCGTTTTTTACGGCGATAATGTTCAGTTTATACTTTTTGCGAACGTCTATTTTAATAATGCTCTGACCTACCCAATACGTTAAAACGGGTATCTCGAAGATGCCGTATTCGTCGGATAGTTCGAGGTAATCGAAAACGTTCGAGGCGCTGTATTTTACCGCAAGGCTCTGCGCGATATCGAGCTCGGGATAAATAACTTCGTCCGCGCCGATGGTGGTAAGGATATTTGCCTGAATATCCTGACTTGCCTTGGCGACTATCTTTTTTGCGCCTAACTTTTTCAAAAGAATGGTCGTGACGAGCGACGACTCGAAATTAGCGCCTATAGTCACGAAACATACGTCGAAACTCTTCACGTCGAGAGATTTCAGAACGTTTTCGTTGGTACAGTTGCCGATATGGCAATCGGGAAAGGTCGACGACAGACTTTCGATAAGATCCGCGTCCTGATCAACTATCATAACTTCGTTGCCGAGCTTGAGCATTTCGGCGGCGAGGTTTCTTCCGAGCCTTCCCATACCTATGACAAGAACCGATTTCATAAATGTCTCCTTTATTTACCCAAAGAGCCTTATTTTTAGGCGATCTTCAAGTTGGCTTAAAAATTGTATCGCGGCACGTTTTTGCCGAAGTTTGTTAAATTTCAGTGGCGGATAAATTTTGGTTATAGCTGAAAATTCGAGCTTAACCTATAAGCACCGTTTCGGTGGGGCGCTCGGTGGTCTTCGTCGTCTTCGCGTTTGAAAAAGCGAGCATGAACGAAAGACCGCCTATTCTTCCTACGAACATCAAAACTATAAGAACGTATCTTGAAAGCACCGAAAGATGCGGCGTTATCCCTTTTGAAAGCCCTACGGTAGCTATTGCGGAAATGGTCTCGAAAGTGACGTCGGAAACCGTCGCGCCGTTTTCCGCGGCGCATACCGCAACTATCGACGCCAATACCGCGGCGATGTAAACGAAGGCTATCGAGCAGGCGTTTATTATCGATTTATCCGATATTTTACGCTTGAAAACGACTATTTCGTTCCTGCGGCGGACTATCGCGACCAGCGTTAAAACGAGCACTGCAAAGGTAGTCGTCTTGATACCGCCGGCGGTCGAACCCGTCGTTCCGCCGATGAACATCAAAAAGTAAGAGATGACAGTTCCCGAGGGCGATAACGTAGCTTGATCGACCGCGGAAAAACCCGCCGTTCTCAAAGTCACCGATTGGAAGAAAGCGTTCATGATTTTTACGCCCAAGTCCATTTTGCCGAAAGAGGCGTCGTATTCGGTGAAAAGCAGCGCCGCCGAACCGAGCGTTATCAACAATAGCGTAGTTGTCAAAGCTATCTTCGAGTGAAAAGAATATCTTTTAAGATGCAAGCCGTGTTTTTTGATATCGCTCCATACGATAAAACCTATACCGCCGACGATTATCAGCACGGCGATCGTAATAAGTACGAGCGGATCGGACGAAAACTGCGTTAAAGAGGAACCGTTTTCCGTTCCGAAAATGTCAAATCCCGCGTTGCAGAACGCCGATATGCTGTGAAACAGCGAAAACGCAACGCCTTTTAAAAACCCGTAGCGCGGGATAAATCTTATCGAAAGCACGCACGCGCCTACGAATTCGAACGAACCCGTTCCGATAAAAATCGTTTTAAGAATGTTTTTGACGTCCTGATACGAAACGGCTCCCGCCGCCTGCATTGCAAGCGTTCTCGATCTTAGCGACGAGTTTTTAGCAAATATTATGGCGATAAGAGATATTATCGTCATTATCCCGAGCCCGCCGATCTGTACGAGGGCGATTATAACTATCTTACCGAATATCGACCAGTGCGCGGCGGTGTCGGTAACGACGAGGCCGGTAACGCAAGTCGCGCTCGTTGCGGTAAAAAGAGCCGTGGTAAAATCGGTCGGCGTTCCGCTTGCGGCTGCAAAAGGCAAGCACAAAAGCCCCGCCCCGACGAGTATGACGAGCAGGAAGCTGATAAGTATTACGGTAGTGTAATTACTCTTACCTTTTATTTTGCCTTTTTTTGCCATAAGCGACTACTATTATATTACAAAGTTTTATTAAAATCAAGTTTTAATAGGCGGTTATTTGCAAGTTTTACCCGCTTTTTACCCTTTTTTGACGATTTTTGCACCGTTTTTTAAACGTTTTGAGGACAAAAACCGTTTATTCCTTTTCAAAGCCGATAAGCTCCGCGTTGACCGAACGCACCTTTAAAACGTAAAATTTGAGGTAAGCCGTTTCTTTTGCGGCAAGAAGATACGGGTGGTCTACGCACTGCATTTTTTCTTCGAGGACCGTGACGGCTTTGTCCGTTTCCGCGGCGCACTCGGCAAGCATTTTGGTGAACATAGCCTGCGTTACGAAGTGAGAACACGACGACGAAACGAGTATTCCGCCTTCGGTTAAAAGCTTCATCGCAAGAACGTTCAGGTCTTTATAGCCTTTTAAGGCGTTGGGCGCGGCGTCGCTCGACTTTGCGAACGCGGGAGGATCGAGAACGATAACGTCGAATTTCCTTTTTTCGGCTTTAAATTCACGCAGTTTGTCGAAGACGTCGCAGCAGACTGCGGAAACGTTGTCAAAACCGTTTAACAGAGCGTTTTTTTGTATTTCTTCAACGGCGAGCGGCGAAACGTCGAGAGCGACTACGTTTTTTGCGCCGCCGAGCGCGGCGTTAAGCGCAAATCCGCCGACGTTGGAAAAGCAATCGAGCACGGTCTTATTTTTAACGTAGCGGCGAATCGCCAGACGGTTGAGCTTCTGGTCGAGAAAATACCCCGTTTTCTGACCGTTAAGAAGGTCTACGTTCACTTTGACGGAGTTTTCCGTAATGACCGTTCTCGCGTCTTCTTTGCCGTATAAAAAGCCCTTCGTTTGCTTTAAGCCTTCCTTTTCGCGCACCGGACTGTCGTTTCTTTCGACGATAGTCCGCGGAGAAAATATCTTTACGAGACAGTCGACTATAAACTGCTTTTTGAGTTCGGCGCCGAGCGTTAAAAACTGCACGGAAAGACAGTCGCCGAACTTGTCGACGATAAGCCCGGGGAGTAGATCGGCCTCGGCAAAGACCACGCGGTACGCCTGACCGATATCCAGCTCTTTTCTCATCTTCGCGGCGTATAAAAGCCGTGAAAAGATAACGTCGTTTTCGTCGTCGCGATCGTTGAAGATAAATATCCTTACGAGTATTTTGGAGAGGTGATTTATATGACCTCTTCCTATAAATCTTCCGTCGGCGGTGCGCACCGTGGCGAGAGAACCGTTTTTGTCCTTGCCTTCTATCCTTTGCACTTCGTTGGCGTATACCCAGCCGTAGCCTGCGCGAAGCGACCGTTCCTCGTTGTTTTTAAGATATATCGTAAACCCCATAATTTTTACCGTGAAAGAAGAAGTTATTTTTTAATCAGGCCGACTTTTTGAGCGGTATCTTTTGCCGTATTTTTCGATTGTCGGTCGAAAGATTTTTCTTTTATATTCTACCACGCATTTGAAAGTTTGTAAATTAATTTACAAGGCGGGTGAAAATTTTAAAAAATTAGCACTCTCCGCTTGACAGTGCTAATTTTTAGGTCTATAATGATGCTGTAAAAATCAAACGACGGCTTTATGCCGCTTAAAAAAGGAGTTTTTTATGAAGAAATTCAAGACAGAATCGAAAAGAATGCTCGATCTCATGATCAATTCCATTTACACCAACAGGGAAATTTTCCTGCGCGAACTGCTTTCGAACGCCTCGGACGCGATCGATAAACTCTATTATAAGAGCCTGACCGAAGGTTTGAGCGGGCTTACGCGTGAAGATCTCGCAATAGAGATCGCCGTCGATAAGGACGCGCGCACGCTCACGGTATCCGATAACGGCGTCGGAATGAACGAGGAAGAGCTTGAAAACAACCTCGGCACGATAGCAAAGAGCGGTTCTTTGGCTTTCAAGGCGGAAAATCTTGCCGAAAACGAAAAAATCGATATCATCGGTCAGTTCGGCGTAGGGTTTTATTCGTCGTTCATGGTAGCTAAAAAAGTCGAAGTCGTCTCCAAAGCTTTCGGCTCGGACAAAGCTTATAAGTGGGTTTCAGAAGGCGCCGACGGTTACGACGTGCTTCCCGCCGAAAGGGCCTCGAACGGTACGGACGTTATTTTGTATCTTAAAGACGATGCCGACGAGGATAAATACGGCGATTATCTTACCGAATACAAGATAAAAGACCTCGTTAAAAAATATTCGGATTATATCAGATATCCTATCAAAATGCTCGTTACGAGCTACGAATATCCCGAGCACGAGCATAAAGAGGGCGAAGAACACGACCACGAACACGAGGAGCCGAAGGAAGTCAAAAAGGTCGAAACGCTCAATTCCATGGTCCCCGTTTGGAAAAAATCCAAATCGGAACTTAAAGATGGCGAACTCGAGCAGTTTTATAAGGATAATTATTACGACGCAAAGGATCCGCTCCGCGTTATAACCGTTTCCGCGGAAGGCGCAGTCGATTATAAAGCTCTTTTATTCATACCCGAGACCATTCCGTTCAATTATTACACGAAAGCTTACGAAAAAGGTCTTTCCTTATATACTTCGGGCGTACTTATCACCGATAAATGCGCGGATCTTCTGCCCGATCATTTCAATTTCGTAAAGGGTGTTGTCGACAGCGAGCTTTCTTTAAACATCTCGCGTGAGACCGTCCAGCAGAACAGGCAGTTAAAAGCCATAGCTAACAATATCGAGAAAAAGATCAAGTCCGAACTTACCGCGATGCTTGCCGAAGACAGAGAAAAATATAAGGTTTTCTTTAAGAATTTCGGCACGTCGATAAAATACGGCATCTATTCTTCCTGGGGAATGAAAAACGACCTTGCCGACTTACTTATTTATCCCACGGCAAAGGGCGAGACGGTAACTTTAAAAGAGTACGTCGACAAAATGCCCGAAGATCAGAAATTTATTTACTACGCTTGCGGAAGATCCGTAGACGCGGTGAAAGCGCTTCCGAGGACCGCCGCCATACTCGATAAAGGTTACGATATCTTGTGCTTTATTGAAGACGTTGACGAATTTGCCGTCAAAATGCTGCGTAACTATAACGAGAAGGAATTCAAATCCATAGAAAGCGGCGACGTAGGCATTTCTTCCGAAGAAGTCGCGCTCGACGCGAAAGTCGCGGAAAAGGTGCTTAACGTACTTAAAGACAAAGTTAAAAAAGTCGTCGGCAGCAAGTCGCTTAAAAATCACCCCGTGTGTTTGTCGAGCGAAGGCGAAGTATCCATCGAAATGGAAAAAGTTTTATCCGCAACGCCCGGCGGCGAAGGGGCAAAAGCCGAAAAAGTGCTTGAAATAAACGTCGATCATAAAGTTTACGATAAGCTTGTTTCCCTTGCCGCGGCGGACGACAGTAGCTTTGACGATCTCGTTTACGTTATGTACGAGCAGGCGAGAGCTATCGCAGGTCTCCCTGTAGACGATCCTACCGAACTTACGGACAAAATATTTGATTTAATCTGAAATTTTAAAAGAAATTA
>JAFZXN010000025.1 GCA_017616695.1 Clostridia bacterium
GCCGATAAGACTATCAAGATAAGAGTAGCGCTCGAAGCCACGGACGGCACTATGACGTATCTCTACGGCGGGGCAAGCTCTTTCTACGATATGCCTTACACCGGCGCGAACACGATGATAACCGTTGATAAAACGTTCGACGATATCGAAGTTAAATCGATACAGATCTTCGTCCGTTACGAAAGCGGCGACAACTATCTGTATATCGACGATATCACGTTGTCTTACGTCGAAGCGGAATAATCAAACCAACGATGCGAGGAGCAGAACGGTTTCGTTCTGCTCCTCAAAAATACCGACGTCGTAAACAAACGGCGATAAGTTTACTTAAAAACAATAAAGTTTACGGATAACAATGAAAAGAGTTACCATACAAGACGTTGCCGATAAGGTGGGCGTTACAAAAGGTCTGGTGTCGCGGGCGCTCCGCGGGAAATACAACGTTTCCGAAAAAATGCGCGAAGAGATAACCCGCACCGCCGTCGCCATGGGTTACGATTTCAATAAGCTTCGGGCAAAAGGCAAAAAGCGCAACAAGTGCCTTCTCATAATGACGTCCGAAATGCTTTTGAAAAAGGACTATTGGCGTCCGATAATACGAACGCTTACCGCCACGCTCGAAGAAAACCACATAAATCTCGAATATCAGATATACGACGAGGCAAGTTGCGGCGAGGCCGACGTCAATAAACTCCGTTCGGTCGACGCGTCCGGCTACGTCTTTATCAACAACAATCCGGAAATACTCGTAAGAGCCGCCGAAAACACCTATCTTCCCGTAGTGGTCATAGATCCCAAGACCGTAATGTCCGGCAGGCATCTTCAGATAAAATACAGCAATTTCAACAGTTTTTACGATCTTACCAAGCTATTGATAAGATCGGGGCACAAGGACCTCGTGTTTTACGGGCCGAAAGCCGAGAGCGCGTCTTTTAACGAGCGCGAGCAAGGCTTTAAAGCAAGCGTTGCCGACAGCGATCAAAAAGGCATAAACGCTTACGAGGTCTTGTTTGAAAATTCCGACGGGCAATATGCCGACAACGAAAATTTCGAAAAAATGCTCAGAACTCATCCCGAGATAACGGCGGTCTTATGCGCAAACGACATTATTGCCATAAACGCCATGAAGAGTATCGCCTCTATCGGCAAGAGCGTTCCGAAAGATTACGCAGTCGTCGGTTTTGACAATATAAGCGAAAGTTCGCACCCGAACGTGGACCTTACCACCGTCAACGTTCCGAGAGAAGGTCTTGGCGAAGAGGCCGCAAAATACCTTATCGATCAGATAAACAACAAAAAAATAAAATATTCGCAAATAGTGATAGACTGTGAAACGGTCATTCGCGGATCTATAGGAGACGTCGGTCTCAAGGAGAATACATCATGGCAAGAATAATCGGAGATACGCTTAAAAACATTCCGTGGCAGGAGCCGACGAGCGACGCGCCCGTCTGGAGATATTCCTTAAACCCCGTTATCGGCAGAAATCCCGTCGAGAACGTCGCAAGGATATTCAACAGCGCGGTAGTTCCTTATAAAGGCAAATTCGTCGGCGTGTTCCGTGGCGAAACGGTGACGGGCGTACCCTATCTTTACTACGGCGAAAGCCTCGACGGGATACGTTTCACTTTCAATAAAGAACGCATCAGATTTTACGAAAACGGCAAAGAATACGTCTTTCAGTACGCGTACGATCCGCGCGTAGTCAAAGTGGAGGACGATTATTACGTTATCTGGTGCGACGGCAAGGACGGCTATCCGTCCATAGGGCTGGGAAAAACCCGCGATTTTATAAACTACGAGATAGTTTCTCACCCGTTTTTGCCGTTTAACCGCAACGGCGTGCTGTTCCCCGAAAAGATAGACGGAAAGTATTATATGCTTTCCCGCCCTTCGGACAGCGGCCATACCAAATTCGGAGATATTTTCATTTCCGAAAGCAAAGATCTTATTTATTGGGGCAAGCACGAACTATTGATGCGCTGCGGCTACGAATGGTGGCAGACGTTAAAAATAGGCGCCGGCTGCGCCCCCATAAAAACGGACGAAGGGTGGCTTATCATTTACCACGGCGCGAACATGACTTGCAGCGGGTACGTTTACAGCCTCGGCGCGGCGCTACTTGATAAAGACGATCCGAAAAAAGTCAGACTGCGCTGCACCAACTTCCTTTTGACGCCCGAAGAGCCGTACGAAACGTGCGGATTCGTTCCCAACGTCATATTCCCGTGCGCCGCTTTGTGCGACGCCGAGAGCGGAAGAATAGCCGTTTACTACGGCGGAGCCGACACCGTCGTCGGGCTTGCGTTCACCACGGTGGATCGCATCGTCGATTATATCAAAAAATACGGAAGATGAACGGAAAAGTTATTGCAAAACCAAGATACGCGAGAGATAAACGGGAGCTGATAGTCAATAAAAACAGCCCCTTTGCCAACGCGGGCAAAAAGATCAGGCGGTCGAGATTTCTCATTCTGATGATAATCCCCGCGGTGATCTATTATTTCGTGTTCTGTTATATACCGATGTACGGCGTTCTGATAGCCTTCAAACGGTTTTTACCGAGTAAGGGCATATTAGGAAGCCCCTGGGCGAGCATGAGCGGGTTCGGGAACTTCGCGTATATATTCGAAGACGATAAATTCTGGCAAGTCCTCGGGAACACCGTGTTGATAGGCTCGTGCAAGATAGTGATAAGTTTCGTCGCGGCGATAATAGTGGCGCTGCTTATCAACGAGATCCGTATGCGCTTTTTCAAAAAAGCCGTACAGACGATAGTTACCTTCCCGCACTTTTTGTCGTGGGTAATTATCGGCGGGCTCGTAGCCAACATATTCGGTATGTCGGGCATAGTCAATAACACTATCAACGCGCTCGGCGGCGAGAAAGTAAGGTTCATGGCGGACGGGCAGTTCTTCCTCGGCCTTATCTTTGCGTCGGACGTATGGAAGGAGGCGGGGTGGAGCAGTATCATCTATCTTGCCACGATGGCGGGTATCTCGCCGGAACTTTACGAGGCCGCCGATATCGACGGCGCAACGAGGCTGCAAAAGATATTCAACATAACGCTGCCCGCCATAAAACCGACGGCGATACTATTATTGATATTGTCGGTAGGCGGCGTGTTGTCCGCGGGGTTCGATCAGATACTCAATATGTACAATCCGCTCGTTTATAACGTAGTGGATATACTCGATACCTATATCTACCGTTCCACTTTGAGGGAAATGGAACCCGCCGAACGCGGCGCGGCGATAGGGCTTTTCAAATCGGTCGTTTCGTTCTTGCTCGTTATCCTCGTGGATAGGATAGCCAAATTGAGCGGAGAGAGGGGTATTATATGAAAAAGCAGAAAAATATCCGCTATATGCCTTTGCGACCGCGCGGCAGTACCTTCGATAAGCGTATCGGCAAACTCGATTGGGTGCTGTTCGTCATACTCGCCGTATACGCTTTACTTATCATATATCCTTTCTACAACGCGCTGCTCATTTCGCTTTCGCCCGAAAGCGTGTACATAAACACGCCCTTTTTACTGTGGCCGAAAGAGATCATATTGGATAACTATATAACCGTTTTCACCAGCCCTTCCATGTGGTCGGGCTTCAGGGTGACGCTGCTGCTGTTGATAGTGGGAACGGCGTATCAGCTCTTTTTTACGGTCATAACGGGTTACGCGCTCTCCCGCGGGAAATGGTTCGGCAAGAACTTCGTCATGAATATGATACTCGTGACTATGTTCTTCGGCGGCGGGCTCATACCGTATTATTACCTTATAAAGAGTCTTCACCTTTACAACAAGATATGGGTAATGATAATCCCCGGCGCGATAGATACCTACAATATGCTTTTGATGCGCAACTACTTTGCAAGTCTTCCGCCCGATATGGAAGAGTCGGCAAAAATAGACGGAGCTAACGACATACAGATATTTTTGCACGTCTATCTGCCCATGTCGCTACCGATGCTCGCTACCGTAGGGCTGTTCTTTGCGGTGGGCAACTGGAACAGTTGGTATAACGCGCTGCTGTTTATCGAAGAACCGTCGTATAAACCGTTGCAGCTCGTTCTTCGCGAAATGATAACGACCAGCACGAGCAGTATGGAAAACCTCGGGCAGAAAGAGACCTTCTCCGAAGGGCTTACTATGGCGAGCATATTCTTCTCGATAGTTCCGATGATGATGTTCTATCCTTTCTTACAGCGATTCTTCGTAAAAGGACTCGTGGTAGGAGCGATAAAAGGATAATTGGAAGTTAACGCTTTTTCTTGCTGGCACAAGAAAAAGTCGTTAGGACTTGTGGTCGTGAGGCGCTTACGGCGAAAATGAATTCCGCCTACGCCTCTCGGCTTGATTATATAGGATATAACGATGTTGCCGCGTTCGCGGCAAACGATGTTGTCGGGCGTTTGCCGACCAAACGCCGTTTCCGACAAACGATATTACCGCATTCGCGGTAAACGATATTGCGCGATAATTTCGCGCAAACTGCGGTCGTAAAGAAATTATTAACACTTTTTCTTGTTACCACAAGAAAAAGTCGTTAGGACTTGTGGTCGTGAGGCGCTTACGGCGAAAATGAATTCCGCCTACGCCTCTCGGCTTGATTATATAGGATATATAACGTCGTGAACGCTGACGCGTTCCGAACCTAATTATTATATCCGCAATTTATATATTGCGTGAACGGCGCGCCGCCGAAGACTTGCAGGCGGCAATAGCGGCGTACGACCGAGCCTGATAATTGCGAATTGCAAATTGCGAATTGTCGTTGGCCTGCGGTTTGCGTAAAAGCTTAATAACGTAAAAAAACATTTTGGGGTGTTTTAATATGAAAAAATTTATTTGTTTGATCCTTTCGCTTTTATTTGCGGCGACGGCGCTTGCGTCGCTGACCGCTTGCACGGAAGAAGGCAACGAAGACGTTTATACGTCCGACGGCGAACTGATAATCAACGTTCGTAACCTCTATTTTAACGAGTGGAACGGCGACGACGTTTACACCGCGAGGATAGGCAAAAAGTTCAACGTCAAGTTCGTTCCGTCCACGTATTCCTGGGCGGACTGGACGCAACAGGTCCAGCAGGCGATAAACGGCGGCAACGTTTCCGACGTTTTCCACTTCAATCTTGACAACTACAACTTTGCAAGGAGCTATAAATTCTGGGCGGACGACGGAGTTATAAAACCGCTCCCCGACGATATGTCGCGTTGGCCCAATCTCAAAAAGCTCATCGATTCCACGAGCAATATTTCTTCGCTTACGTACAACGGCAAGCTCTATTGCGTGCCCGTAGCCAAAAACATCAAGTCGGAGGAGGCTCCGTTTTCTCCGTTTACTTACGTTTACCGCCGCGATTGGGCTAAACAGCTTGGCGTTTATCAGGAAAACGATATCTACACCTGGGAGCAGTTCAACGCGCTTCTCAACGCTTTCAAAGCGGCTTATAAAGATAGCGAGATATCGGCTTTGGCGGACGTAGAATGGGGTTTCCCGTCGGTCATCAATATGTTCAAGAACGAACCGCATTGTTTTGCGGTAGACGCAAGCGGCAAGGTGGTCGCTTCCTATACGACCGACAAATATCTCGAAGGTCTCGAATACGCCAAGACGCTCGTAAATAACGGCGTTTATTACGACGATCAGTTCTCCGCCAACAGCGGCGACGTTTCCAAGCGCTATTACGGCGGCAGAGTGGGCGTGTTTTATGAAAACCTTTCGCTTTCCAACTACACCACGCTCCGCAAAAAAATGTGGGAAAGAAGCGAGATAGACACCAAGGAAAAACTTGACGACGCCACTGCCATTATGAAAGTTATGGGCCCCGACGGCAAGTACGCTCTCGAAGGCACGGACAACTGGTTCTCGGCGACTTTCTTTGCCGGCGGCATTTCCGACGCCAAGATGGAAAAACTGCTCTACGTTATGGATTGGCTTTTGTCCGAAGAAGGCACGATGATGGCCGTTTACGGCATCGAAGGTTACGACTACGACAAGACGGGCGACGAGATAACCCTTCGCGAAGAAGGTTGGGAAAAAGACCTCGACGGTAAGTATATCGAAAAGTATAACGGCGCAAAATATCTCCGTTATATGTGCACTCTCGGTTACGATCTTTTCCCGCTCGATCCGTTGGTGGATAAGGACGCTTACGGTATTTTGAGCGACTGGTCGGGCTTTATGACCGATATGAATTCGGCTGGCAAACTCCGTATCCTCGTCGAAGACGCGCGAGTTAAATGGCTCACGACCACGAGAAAAGCCGAAAACTCGGGCAAGATGCTCGATAACGCCAATGCGACCGTTATGCAGTACGTTTACGGTAAAGCGCCCATAAGCACCATTTCCGACTATAAAGCGACGTTCGAGACGGATACCTGGAAAAAGGTTCTCGAAGAGATCAACAACGCGCTCAAATAATTAATTATTTCGGGGAAATTATGAAAAGATTTGTTTCTGTTTTGGCATGCGCCGTGCTTTCGGCGTGTATGCTTACGTCCGTTGCCTGTGAAAACGAAACGAAAAGCGACGTGATCCTTTTTGCCGCGGCGGACGTTGTAAGCACCTCTTTCGAGGGGCTCGGCGTCGATTGGGGCGTGTACGAGGACGTCAATAAGCTTGCCGTCGGCTCGTGGGAAAAGACGCTTTCCGCCGTCGACAGGTTAAAACCTTCCCTCGTTCGTTGTATGACCAACCTCGATTGGCTCGTCTACGACCTTGACGACAAGGGGACTGCCGATCTTAACGACGACGAGTGGAAGTACAACTTCAAAAACAAGTATATGAAAAACACCTGCGATATCCTCGACTACTGTCAGGATAACGGTATAAAGGTGGCTTTCGGCGTGTGGAACGTCGTCGGCAATCCCGATCCGGAACTCGACGTATGGAAGATGATCCCCAATTCCACTTCGGACGTGCGTTGGGCGAAGATGACCGCAGACCTTATGGAATATCTTCTAAAGAACAAGGGTTATACTTGCATAAAGTGGTTCGTCAACACCAACGAGCCCAACTACGTGGGCAACGTGGGCGCGTCTAAAAACGCTTACAACAATTACGAAAAGTGGAAGACGGGCGTCAAGAACGTAAGCGCGGAATTCAATAAGCGCGGGCTTGATCTTGATATCGTCGGCGGCGACGTCACCGCGAGCGGCACGGGGTTTTCCGATTATCTTATGGGCGTGGCGAGAGAACTTACCGATTACGCCGACAATTACGGCGTACACCTTTACGTCAGTAACTATCTTATCGACACGGGTTCTTTCTGCGATTCCATAAAATCGAGTTACGACGAGCTTAAAGCCGTCGATCCCAAGATAGGCAAAGAACACCGCTTCATCATCTGGGAGTCGGGGCTTTTGGACGGCAAAAACGTAACTACCGACTGCAACAGCTATATCGCCAACTATTCTTACGGTATCCGTATGGCGGACTTCACCGTGCAAAGCCTTCTTGCGGGCGCCAACGGTATATGTTATTGGGATCTCGACGACGCAATGCACTTTATGTACACCGAAAGCGGTATGACGGCAAAAGAATGGGGAATGTTCTCTACTTTGTCGTCCGCAAGCCCCTTGAAACAGGAGCTGCGCCCGTGGTATCATTCGTCGGTCATGCTCAGTAATCTTTTAACTGCCGGCAGCACCATTTACGGCGGCACTTACGAAAAGAGTCAATCTTTCAGAACGCTCGCCACCGTCTCAAAAGACGGCAAAAACGGCGGTATCGTGGCGATAAACCGCGATTCCGAGGCAAAAACGGTCACGTTCAACGTCGAAAAGAGCGTAGATTCCGACGGTAAGCTCTACGTTTACGTCTTCAACGAAAGGAATCTTCGTCTCGACGGAGACGGGTTCGTGGTCCCCAACGCGGTAATCGACGGCTCTTTGAACGACAACGTTAAGTTAGAGCTTGCCGCGGGAAGCGTAACCATCGTTTCCACTAAACAGCTGTAGGAGGAGACGCTATGAAAAAGATCATTATCGCGTTGACCTTGATAACGGCGGCCTTGCTTATAACGGCGGGCTGCGTAGAGCAGGAAAACGTCAAAAACGAACTGACGGTGCCTATTGCCGCGCGTTCGGGCGAGATAAGCTCCTTTTCGCTTATCAATCCCACGGACGGCGAAGAGGTAATGGTTCTTCCCGAATTCACCTGGCAAAAAGCCGAAAACGCCGACCGCTACGAGATAGAGGTCGCGTCTTCCGCCGACTTTTCGCAGACGGACGACGCCGTTTACGTTAAAAAGACGGGCATCACCGACACGCATTTTACGCTGTATTCCACGATCAAAGAAAAGAACGTCACCTACTATTGGCGCGTGACCGCGGTCAACGAAAACAACAGAAAACGTAGCGATACGGGCACTTTCTATCTTAAAGCCGACGAAAGCGAGATAGAATTCGACGTAAACTACGCAGACGAATGGACGGTGCACGAACAAGGTTCCGCCGCCACCGTTTCGGTAGACGACAGCGACTTTTTCGGAAACGGCAAAAACTCGCTCGTAGTAAGTTTCGTCGAAGAGGACGTCAAGCGCGGCATACCGTCTTCCGACGGGTGGATAGTTATAACCCACTCGCAGGAGACCGAGATGTACGGCGTGAACGCGTTCTTCTTTAACTTCTATTACAGCGGCAACGACGCCGACGTATATCTGAGAGTTGTCGACGAAGACAACGAATACTGGCACGCGCAGATAAAGCTCGCGACCAACGCCAAACAGACGGTCATCATAAGGTTCGAGGACTTCGAGCTTCGTACCAAGGGCGGAACGACCATAGCAAATCAGGTGTTCGACTATAATTATATAAAATACGTCGAACTCGTCTTTGAAAAGTCGTTCGGCGACGGCGTAGCCATGATGAGCGACCTGCGCGCGATCAAATACGAAAACTACGGGCATCTGTTTATAGACTCCGTCAATTTCGCGAATATCGCTCCCGAAAACGTCGTTCACGACAACTATAATTTCTCCACTGAGATAAAGGACGACGGCAAGACGCTTACTTACGGTTTCTCCGGCGCGGCAAACGAAAATAACGCCAAGGGCATAAACGGTTACGGTTTCGTCAAGTACACGATAAACAAACTTCTCGTAAACGGCGACGCTTTCGCGTTCGGTCTCGAATGCGAAGGAAACATCAATTCGGCTACCGTTTTGATAAGGCTTATCGAAGAGGACGGCGACAGGTGGGTATACCGCCAGAAAGTTTCGCTTATCCCCGAAGACAAAAAACTCGTGGTGCCGTTTATGGCGTTCACGCTGTCCGAGTACCACGGCGACGCGTCGCGCCAATTCTATTACGTCAAGCAATTACAGTTCGGCGTGGAAGGCGTATATTCGACGGGCAGCATAACCGTTTCCGACTTTAGAGTAACGTCTTTAAGCGATGAGATCGCAAACCTTTACGTTTCCGAAATAGACGATAACGGGCTTATAGACGACTTTAACGGTTACGGCAACAACGTCGATCCGTATTATAAGTGGAAACTTTCCGAGACCAACAAGGACGAGGCTATAGCCATCGACAAGGAACTTGCGTTCGGTTCGGGCAACACCTGCGTCAAGCTCGGCTACAAGGCGGATATGGGGCAGGCCATGTACGGAACTATGTTTGCTTCTCCGACAAAAGAGTATAACGCGCTGTCGCTGTGGGCGATGGATCGTTCGGTAAAATCGGATAACGCCGCTTTCAACTACCTTGACGAAGTGTGCGCGCAGATGATAGTTTCACTGTACGTTTCCACGGGCGAAGAGTATTACGCCGCCGTAGACGCGGTCGCAAAATACTGGACGGAATACGTTATAGCGTTTAGCGACTTTACGCTCGCCGAAGGTTATTACGGCAACGTCACCCCGCTCGCGTCCGAAAATATCGTCGGGATTAAGATAGGGTTCCAATACTACTATTACGCCAAGAGCGGAACGCTCAGAATACCTTCGCCGACCTATATTTCCAACAACTACGTCTATATCGACAACGTAGGCTTTACCACCGCCGAGAAGTCGGGCAAAAGAGAGCTTATGCATAAACTCGTTCCGTCCGCCGAAAACGGCAAGGTCTGCGTGGTGGAAGATTTCGATACCGCAACTTACGACACGCTTTCATTTAAAGGCGAAAGAGGTTACGATTACGAAGTTCTCACTTTGTCCGAGAGGACGGCTTCGGGCGAAGGTCAGAGCCTTATAATGGGCTATCGCGGAAAAAATGAATCGGTGGCTTACGCTATGGCGACCGTGTTCGATACTTCGGTCGAGGCAAATTGCGTCAAGTTCCTGCTCAAAGGCGACGGCAAAGCGACGGTATATATCAATATTTATATGTTATACGCCGGCACGACCTATAAGTACCGCGCAACTCTCACCGCGGTTTCTTCCGAATGGATGGTCTACACCATAGGCTTCGATAACTTCCAGAGAGTGGAAGGCAAGGAAGAGATCTATCTTATCAAAGACAAGGTACAATATATAACCAAAATAACGTTCGGTATCGTCAACGGGGCGGACGATGAAGACAGCGAAATCATTCTCGACAAGCTGACTTTCGACGGCACGCTCAGCGACAGGCAGGGTTACAAGATCAATTCCATAGAAGACTACGAGGGACAGTTATGATTAGATTGAAAAAATATGCGAACAATCCCATATTAAAGCCGCAGGGCGACGGTTTCGAAGGTCTTTGCGTACTCAACCCCGCAGTTATCTACGACGAAGACGAAAAGCTTTTCAAAATGCTTTACCGCGCCGCGGGCAACGACAAACAGCACTATATCTATCTCGGGCTTGCCGAAAGCAAAGACGGTTTCAACTTTGAAAGAAAGTTTAATAAACCCGTGCTTGCTCCCGACATCAACGGTGCGGACGGCGGCTGCGTGGAAGATCCTCGCCTTGTCAAAATGGGCGGCTATTACTATCTTACCTACGCGTCGAGGACTTTCGCGCCCGGTCAGTATTGGCGGGAAGACAAGGAGTATTTCGGTTTCCGGCCCGAGTTCGGACCGACGATGCTCATTTACAACAACAGCGTTACGCACCTTGCCGTAAGCCGCGACCTTATAAACTGGAAAAAGCTCGGCAGGATAACCGACAGCCGCTTCGACGACCGCGACGTGTATATCTTCCCCGAAAAGATCAACGGCAAGTTCGTGCGCTTGTCCCGCCCGATGGAGTGGTGCGGCAAGGGCTTTGAAAACGAGGCTCCTGCCATATGGATATCGTATTCTTCCGACCTTATGGAATGGGAAAAACCGCGCCTACTTATGAAAGGCAACGAGTGGTGGGAGAATAAAAAGATAGGCGGTTCCACTCCGCCGATAAAGTGCGAGTACGGCTATCTCGTTTTATATCACGGCGTTGCCGAAAAGGACGGGGCGTATCGCGTCGGCGCGGTCATTCTCGATAAGAACGATCCCGAAAAGATACTTGCCCGCACCAAGGACTTTATCATGGAGCCGGAATTCGACTTTGAAACGCAAGGTTACTATAACGGTTGCGTGTTCCCGACTGGGATATGCGTCAAAGACGGCGAAATGTTCGTCTATTACGGCGCGGCGGATAAGTTCGTTTGCGTCGCCACGGCAGACTTCAAGAAGTTTTGCGACAGTGTGTATTCGGAGGGGAAATTATGAAAAAGACGGCAATGCTTTTAACGCTGTGTATGCTTATGACGACTTTGTGCGCCTGCGTGCCGGAAGAGAGCGCAATTAGCGGCGGAAACGGCGGCGAAGAGCAGCAACAGCAGGTCACCGATAAGCTTTACGCCCGCTTTATGACCAACGGCGACGAAGAAAACGTTACGCTGTCGTCCGGTTACGAGGCGGTCGGCGACGATCTGTTGTTCGATATGCAGGAGATAACAAAAGGCGGCAAACTGACCGTTCCTTCGGGTGCTCCCACGCGCAACGGTTTCGTCTTTTCCGGCTGGGCGGTGGACGCCGACGGCACTAAACTATGGAACTTCGACGACAAGGTGTATTCTTGCGTAACTCTTTACGCCAAGTGGGAAAGAAGCGAGGAGACGGAAAAAGTCGAATACGTCGAACCCAAGCTTTCCTTTAAAGAAACGGTGGACGACAGCGAGCCTTTAAAGCTGACGGGCGTTTTAAATAGTTTCGTCAAAAACGGCGCCGTTTCGCTTACCAAGATAGGTCTTAGACGCCTTGCCGATAACGCCGATAACGTCAAAGAGCTATTAAACTACACTATCGCAACGGGCGTTACGATAACGTCGGCGACCTACGTCGGCAACGCCATAACCGTTACTTATCATAGCGGCGGCGAAGAGCAGTCGACGGTAATAAGAGTAAACGACGTTACGGAGTCGTTAAAGGTCGACAACGCAACTTACGAAAGTAAGGCGGCGAAATACGAACAGAAAGTCAGTCTTCCCCCGTATTCGGTGGTCATGGCGGGTTCGTCGTCAATGGAAAACTGGTCTACGTCCGTCGAGGATATGAAACCCGTCACCACGGCGAACGTCGGCATCGGCGGCACGATCGTCAAACAATGGACGGAAAGGCTCGCACCGAGGCTCATATATCCTTTAAATCCCCGCGCGGTGGTATTCTATCTCGGCATCAACAACATAATAAATTCCAAGATGACGGGCGAAGCGACGGGCAACGACATAGTGGAACTGTTTGAAGAGGTGCACCTGCACCTGCCGGACGCGCAGATATATTTTATACTCATCAACAAAGTTCCCGGCTACACCTCTTATTACGGAGAAATGGATATAGCCAACGCCGCGGCGATAAACTTTGCGGCAAATAACTCTTACGTCACGCTTATAGACGCGGGCACCAAGCTCGAAAAGGCTACGGGTAAGGGCAACGCTGCGTACTTTCTGACCGACGGGCTACACATGAGCCTTTGCGGTTACGTCATCTGGGGCAAGGAAGTCAAGAACTCTTTCATCGCAAAAGAAAGGGAGATCTACGGTTTATGATAGAACACAGAATAGATATGTACCGCTACTTCGACGAGCTTGAAAACATAAAAACAAAGCAAGGAAGAAGTTGCGACGTACTCTTTTACGGCAGCAGTACCTTCGGTATATGGAAGACTCTCGAAGACGAATTTGCCGCCTATAAGGCGATTAACGCAGGTTTCGGCGGTTCCACGAGCGACGAGGCTTTGTTCCATTACGAGAATATTGCAAAACCATTCGCTCCAAAAAAAGTCGTGTGGTATTACGGCGACAACGAGCCCGTTTGCGGCTACACCGTGGAGGAAAGCAAGGAGCTTTTCACGGCGACCTGGAACAGATTTTTCACCGATTTTCCGAACGTGAAGATAATAACCGTCGCCACCAAGACCAGCCCCGCGCGCGACTGCTATAAGGATTTCGTAGCCGAGCTCAACGCTTGGCAAAAGAAGATCGCGGATAGCGACGACCGAATTTCGTATATCGAAACGGCTGATATCTGCAAAAAAGGCGGGCGCTACATACTTGAAAACTATCTTCCCGACGAATTGCATTTCGGACGGAAAGGTTACGATATCCTTTTTAAAAGGATAAAGGAAGAACTCGATAAATGAAACTGTCACCGGAAGCGCTTTTTGTCGGCGAGAAGGCACGCCTGAAAAAACTTCTGACGATATTCGTCGTCGTCGCCATACTTTGGGCGGGCGTTTCCGTTACTTTGCTTTTACTCTCAAAAGGCAGGCAATACCTTTGGTTTATGGTCGCGGATATGGTAATATCGGTCGCGTTCGGCTGGTACGCCGTGTGGTTTTTCACCAACCCGTACCGCGACGGCAAGAACCTTTTGAGCCTGTACCGAAGAATGAGCGCTTCGGCGGAAACTACGGAAACGGGCGTTTGCGAAAGTGTGGACGAGCATACCAAAGAAAATATCCTGTCTTACCGCGTCACCGCGTTGACGGGAGGCGGCGAACGCTATCTTACGCTTTTAGAGGGCGCTCCGTTTACGATAGAGCCAAGTAAGCGCTATCTTTTCACCACGCGGGCGAACGTCATAGTCGATTGCGAGGCGCAAGATGAATAAAAGTTTCAAAACGCGCCTGTATTACGATTGGGTGCTGTATTTACTCGTTGCCGCCGCCGCGATCCTTATCTGGTATTTTGCTTTCGGGCTCTTTAACGCCCCCGCGCCGACGGAGACGATACGCGTATTTTTCGCAGGCAAAGTCGTCGATCGTTCCTTTGAAGATCTGGCGCTTTCGAAAATGTCGGATAACGGCGTTAAGCTCGTGGAGATAGATTCCTGTCTTGTCGACGACGCGGCGTTTTCCGCCAAGTACGCCGCCGTAGGTCTTAACGGTTGCGACGTCGTCATCGCCCTCGAAAGCGTTATCGACAAGACCGAGTGCGAAGGCACTTTTGCCGAGCTTAACGGGTTTGAAAACGTATATCTCCGCGACGGAAAAGCATACGGCGTATTCCTCGAAAAAAGTGCGATAACGGCGTTATCGGCGTACTTTTCGTTCGGCGATAGCAATTACGTCGCGCTAATAGCCGCGTCTTCGGTGAACGGTGGCGACGGGGCTTTGACGGATAACGCCGTCGTGTTTTTAAGGTGGATAGCGGATAATGGCAAAGTACAGACGCATACTGAAAATTAAAGAAGAAGACGACAAGCTGCCGTCAACGAGAAAGGAACTGTTTCGGCGAATGATAAAGGACGACGCCTATCTTATGATAGATCTGAGCCTTGCCGAAACGTTGTTTTCGTTGCCGCTGTACGTCGTTTTTGCTCTCGAATATGCGTTTTTGACGGGCGTCGAACCAAAAGCCGGAAATTTCTTCCCGATAATATTTTATATGGGGCTTGCCGCTATAATCTGTTGGGGAATAAAATACGTCGGCAGAGGCGCGGCGTTTTCGGTAATGAAAAAGCGCGTGCATAACGAAGGTTGTTTCATCACGGCGGAGCTTTTAAGGTTTATAAAAACGAGCGGCCCGAAATGCTTTTTTGCGGGCGTTATCCTCGGCGTTTCGGCGTTCGTCGCGTTTAGCGGCTCGGCGTACTTACTGATGCTGTCCGACACTTTTTTAAAGTGGACGGCTACGGGCGTATTGATCTTGCAGTTTGCTTTGTTTTTCGGCGCGGCGGAGTTCTTTGCGGCAAGCGAAAGTTTTTACGAGCTGAAATTCTTTTCGCAGTTCAAAAACTCGTTTTCCCTTGCGATATCGGGCTTTTTTGCGGTACTGTTGCACTTTTTCGTTTATTTCGGAATAAAGTTTACGGCGGCGCTGTTTTCTCCGTGGGCGGCAATAGTCGCGGTTATGGTCTGCGCCTTGTATTTCAACGGCTTGAGCGTTGCGGTCGCCACGCTATACGCGCACCGCAAGTTCGATATATATATCAATCAAGAAAACTATCCCGAATACGTGGATAAAGGCTTATTAAAGAAAAAAGAGGTCGAATAATGGCAAAATTATTGCTTGAAAACGTCTACAAAGTTTACGACGGCGGAGTGCGCGCCGTTTCCGATTTTAATCTCGAGATAGACGACAAAGAGTTTATCGTCTTCGTCGGGCCGTCGGGTTGCGGCAAGTCCACCACTTTGCGAATGATAGCGGGGCTCGAAGAGATAACCGCCGGCAATCTTTATATCGACGGAGTAAAGGTAAACGACGTCGAACCCAAAGACCGCAATATCGCCATGGTTTTCCAGAACTATGCGCTGTATCCGCACATGACGGTCTATAAAAACATGGGTTTCGGGCTGAAATTAAGAAAAGTTCCCGCCGCGGAGATAGACAGGCGCGTTCGCCGCGCCGCGGAGATACTCGGCATAAGCGACCTGCTTGAAAGAAAGCCCAAAGCTTTATCCGGCGGGCAACGGCAAAGGGTGGCGCTCGGAAGAGCAATCGTCAGAGAGCCTAACGTATTTTTGCTCGACGAGCCGTTATCCAACCTCGACGCCAAGCTGCGCGTGCAGATGCGTTCGGAGATAATAAAATTACATAAACGCCTTGCGACCACGTTTATCTACGTCACGCACGACCAGACGGAAGCTATGACCATGGGCGACAGGATAGTCGTTATGAAGGACGGTTTCGTTCAGCAGATAGACTCTCCCGCAACGCTTTACGAGCAGCCCGTAAACGTCTTCGTGGCGACCTTCCTCGGCTCGCCGCAGATGAACGTGTTTCCCGCAAAACTTTATAACGATGACGGGCTGAAAGTCCTCTTCGGCAACGACAACAGCGTTACTTTCGGCAAGGAAAAGGCAAAACAGCTTTCCGCGCCCTGCGAAAACGGCGACGACGTGCTTTTCGGCATACGCCCCGAGAACATTTCCTTATCTGCCGAAGGCGTCGAGGCGGTCGTCGACGTGGTAGAGCACCTCGGCAGCGAAACGATAGTTTACGCCGCTATCGGCGGGCTTGAAAACAACGTTATCGTAAAGATACCCACCGACCACAGCGTAGTTGCTGGTATGTCCGTCCGCCTTGCGTTCGATATGGATAAAGCGCACCTTTTCGACTACGGGACCAAGCAGTCGATAATGGGCGTTCCGCCGCAGAACTTCTTTGAGTGCAAGTTGAACGGTGGCGTCGCAAGCTTTGCAAACGTTACGTGGGAGCTTCCCGAAAGCGTGAGCGAAAAGCTGTTCGACTTTGCCGAAGAAAGTTGCCGTAAACTTTATATAGCCTCCGACAAGATCTCTTTGACCGAGATACCCGACAGCGTCGTAATAAAAGGTAAGGTCGACTTTTTGTCGGTCGGCAGCGACAGCGTTTCCATATTCGCCAAAGTCGCGGGGAAAGACGGCTATTTCGTCGTGAGAACGCCGAGTACGACCGCCCGCCCCGGCGACGACGTTGATTTCTACGTTCCGTATTCGGCAATACGCTTTACCGACGGCAACGGCGTAAGGCTGATAAGCCGCGAGGCGGTCTCCGACAACGTTGCCCGCTGCACGGTAAAAACGACGGGCGAAAAGACTACGATAAACGTCGGCGGCACCGTTTTAAGCTACAACGCCGCCGATATCGATACGCCCGACGGGGAATATTACATAAAGCTTTTGTCCGACAAGCTCGATTTCGAGTTCGACAAAAAGTACGCCAAAAAGAACAAACTCGAAGTAAGACCGCTTGAAAACACCGTCGTCGCCAAGGCTTACGACGAGGATAAGCTTGGCGGCGGCAAGAACGCGGTATTTTTGAGCGTCAAGGGTTGGGACGGCTACGTGACCGCCGTTTTAAACGACGAGTTCTCCGTCTACAAGATGCCAGTTTTCCGCATTTCCGTGCCGCAAAACGCCTTTACTTTAACGCCCGTCGAAGGGTAAGAAAGCGGCTTTTACGCCGTTTCCTTTTGGCAACGCCTTGACAATTATCGTAAACGGTGCTATTATGGATATAACGTTTTAAGGCAACGCTTTATAAAGCGTTGCCTTAAACGATTGAACGGAAGTATATCGTTATGGAAATAATTAAACTTTGCCCCGCGTTTAAAGATTATATCTGGGGCGGCACGAAACTCAAAGAAAAATACGGCAAGCACGCGGATATAACGCCGCTTGCGGAAAGCTGGGAGCTGTCTTTTCATAAGGACGGCCCCACTTTGACCGAAAACGGCGAAAAGCTTTCGGACGTTCTGACCGCCGAGGATATCGGCGAAAACGCCGCGGCTTTTCCGTTTTTTCCGCTCCTTATTAAATACATCGACGCCAAAAACGACCTTTCGGTGCAGATACACCCGTCCGACGAATACGCGTTAAAACACGAAAACTCTTTCGGAAAGACCGAAATGTGGTATATCGTCGAAGCCGAAGAGGGCGCGGGCATTTATCTCGGATTCAAGAAAAAGGTGACGCTCGAAGAAGTGAAAAAGGCGATAGAAAACAACACGATAACTTCGCTTCTTAACTTTTACAAAGTCAAGGCGGGCGAAAGCTACTTTATACCTTCCGGCACCGTCCACGCGATAGGAAAAGGCTGTCTTATCCTCGAGATACAGCAAAACAGCAATTTAACGTACCGCGTTTACGACTACGACCGCACCGACGCTTTCGGCAATAAGCGCGAACTGCACGTAGAAAAGGCTTTAAAGGTCTTGAATACCGATAAATTTTCCGTGCGCCGTCCGTTGGGCAGCGTTATCGGCGTCAACAAATACTTTTCCGCAAGCCGCTATCCTTTTAAAAGGAAGACGTTTTTTGCGGACGAAAAGTCCTTCGAGTGCCTGTCGTGCGTCAAGGGCGGCGGCACGATAGAAGGCAAAAAAATGTCCGCGGGCGACAGCTACTTTATACCCGCGGGCTACGGTAAGTACGTTATCGAGGGCGACGGGGAAGTCGTCGTCACGTCCGTAAGGAAATTCGCCGTCGGCATAGACCTTGGCGGCACTATGATAAAGGGCGGTATCGTCGACGATAAAGGTAAGCTCATCGTAAGCCGAAAAATACCCACTCAAGCCGAAGAAGGCTCCGAAAAGGTCGCCGAAAATATCGCGTATCTCGTGAAAATGCTGTTAAAGCGCGCAGAAATGTCCGCGGGCGACGTGGTCGGTATCGGCATCGGCGCTCCCGGGACCATCGACTCCAAGCTCGGCAAGGTCGTGTACTCGAATAATCTTCGTTGGAAGGACGTCGATCTCGCCGCCGCCGTTGAAAAAGCTACGGGCATAAAGGTCCGTATAGCCAACGACGCCAACGTCGCCGCTCTCGGCGAGGCAAAATTCGGCGCGGGGAAGGGCTGTAAAAACGTCGTTATGCTGACGCTCGGCACGGGCGTGGGCGGCGGAGTCATTATCGACGGAAAGCTTTTCGAGGGCAACGGATCCGCCGGCGCGGAGCTTGGGCATATGGTCATTTCCGCGGGCGGTGAGAAATGCACTTGCGGGCTTAACGGCTGTTTCGAGGCGTATTCGTCGTCCACCGCGCTCATTCGCGAAACCAAAAAGGCTATGCTCGCCGATAAAGACAGTAAAATGTGGGAGATCGGCTCTATAGATAAGGTAAACGGCAAAACGGCGTTCGACTTTGAAGCCGTCGATAAGTCGGCAAAGCGCGTCGTCGAAGACTATATCCGTTATCTCGGCGTGGGCGTCGTGGATATCGTCAATATATTCCGCCCCGAAAAGATAATAATAGGCGGCGGCGTAAGCGCGCAAAAAGATAGGCTGACCAAGCCTTTGAACGATATCGTCAGAAAAAAGGCTATGTTCGGCAGTGCCGGCCCGCGCTGTAAGATAGTTACGGCAAAATTCGAAAACAAAGCCGGCATTCTCGGCGCCGCGGCGCTTATAAGCGACGAAACGTCTTCTGAAAGCGGCAGATAATAAGGCCGCGCGGCGGGGTACGTTCCCGTTGTCACCGTTATTGAGTAACAACGCAAAAAGCGGCGATAATCGACCTATAGGCCGATTATCATAGGGATAAATAAAAACAAAATCCGACGCACTTCAGAACGAAGTGTATCGGATTTTTTCTGTCATTTAAAATCTTTACCTTATCGATAAATTTACAAGATATGTATTCGTAAATTCTTTGATTAATGATAAAAAACAGTTGTTTGAAAGCTGGGGATATAGTATAATTGATTCACAGGAATTAAAAAATGAATTTGAACGTCAAGCATTTATTGCTTATTCTGTGGGTGATTACGCTTTAGGCAAAATCGGCGCTTTCGGTCAAAGCATTAATATACGGATTACTTTAAAAAGGAAGGATAAGAATGAAACCGTAACTTTTTTTTCTGTATGGATGGTTTATCCAAATGGAAGAATAGTTTTGACAACGCCTTATGGAGGAAAATGATATGAAAGAATATGATAGAGTAATGTTAGTCGTTGAAAAAGAAAAATATCTAAAAGAAGGCGTACATAAGGGGATGGACGGTTGGATATGCGATCCGAGAAACATAGACGGACAATGGTTGGTCTGTTTTGATAAAGCAAATGGTCTCCCTGAATATCCGATTATACCTGTGCTTGAAAAAGACTTGGTAGTTGTTGAAGAAAACTAATAAATATAGGTGTAGCCTAATACACCAAATATGATTTGATTGCGTAGGTTTAAAAAATATTCAATGGAAAGCGGAGCGGCAAATTTGCCGCTCCGCGTTTTGAATTGAATATTCGGTATTTTTTTTAAACCCGTGAGACCGGATCGTATTCGGCACAGCGGACTATAGCTACGAGTAGACGCGGGCGAGGGCCTCGGTGTTCATTCTTTCGTAGGACTTTTTCTCCGTGAGTTTATGGCAGATAAAGTGTGCTAACGCGGTTATAGCCCAACTTATCGGGTAAGATAAGTATATCGAAATAAGCGTCGGCCAAAGCGGAAAGACGGTGTATATCCAGACTATCCTGAAGACGCACACTCCGAGAACGGACACTATAACGGGCAACACCCCGTGCCCCATACCTCTTAGGTACGCCACGAATATCTGCATCCAACCGAAAAGGAAATACGTCGTAACGTTTATCAGCATTCTCAATTCCCCGTTGGCGATTATCTCGGGATCGGTGTTGTAAACGGACAAAAAGACGCGTCTTAAAGGTATCATCACGGCGGCGAGAACGGCGCACAGCAAAGTGACCATAAAAAACGTTTCCCGCATGACTTTTTTGATGTTTTCCTTACGGTTGGCTCCGTAGTTCTGGCCGATAAAGGCAAGCGCCGCCTGATACACGCAGTCCACGGCGATATACATAAAACCTTCCAAAGAGGTGGCGTTGCCGTTCGCCGTAACGACCACTTTGCCGAAGGTGTTTATCGTCGACTGTATCAGAACGTTGGATATGGAAAACATCGAGCCTTGAACGCCCGCCGGCAGACCTATTTGCAATATCTCTTTTAAAGCGCCGCCGTCGATTTTTAACTTTTTGACGTAAATGCGGCAATAACCGCGCGTTTTTTTAAGCTCTATAAATACGAGCACCGCCGAGATCCCTTGCGAAGTTATCGTCGCTATCGCAACGCCGTCCACGTCCATATCGAGCACGAGGACGAAAAACAGGTTGAGCACAACGTTTATCGCGCCCGAAACGAACAGATAAAACAGCGGTTTTTGCGTTTCGCCTTTGGCTCTTAACGCCGCCGCGCCGAAGTTGTAAAATAGGTTCAGCGGCGTGCCGAGAAAGAATATTTTAAGATACAGCGTCGAAAGCTCTATCAGTTCCGGCGCGCTGTTCATAAGTTCAAGGAAATAATGTGCCTGAAAGAACCCGAAAGCGGCTATAAAAACGCCTATGATAAGGCTTAATATAAGCCCCGTATGCACCACTTTCGACACGGCGTTTTCGTCCTGAGCGCCTATGTACTTGGCAACCGCCACGTTTACGCCGACCGCAAGCCCCAACGAAACGTTTACGATAAGATTTATAAGCGCGCCCGTCGACTGGATAGCGCCCTGCGCGTCGCTCGTTGCGAACTGACCAACCACAATTAGGTCCGCGGCGTTATACAGTAGCTGTAAAAACCCCGTTAAAAGCACGGGCAGCGCAAAAACGACGAGCTTTTTTAAAAAAGGCCCTTCGGTCATATTAAGTTGGTCTTTTCTTATGAAGATCATTTTACGCCTTTTTATCCCGTTTTGACTTTTTCCGTCGCGGAATTTTCCGACGAACGGATTTTTTTATAGCTTTTAAAGAACCATTTAAACAGTATATATTATTTTTCGCCAAAAATCCACAAAAAAGCGGGCGGTTTTCAAC
>JAFZXN010000026.1 GCA_017616695.1 Clostridia bacterium
GATACTTTGACGAAGAGGACCACGAGATCTTCGATCTGAACTATCGCCTGACCTATGCCTATCCCACTTGGACCTGGACGTATGACGATGACGGTGTGCCCGTCAAGGCGACCGCGACCTTCCTCGAAGAGCACGGCGACGAAACCGCCGTTCTCGAAGCGACGGGCGACCAACTCTTGGATAGACTCTTCAGCAGCCCCGACTGCGAGACGCCCGGTTATTTTTATCGCACCTCGTACGTCATTCTGTATGGTTCGTATTACGACAACTCGAACGATCCCGACTCTCAGTCTGCAACCTATATCTCAGAGCCCGCGCTCGGACACGAGTTTTATTTCGTCGAAGGCGACTGGACCTGCGAAGCGGGCGGTTATGTCGACCACTACCAGTGCAGTCGTTGCAACAAGCTCTTTGATTCGGAAGAGAACGAAGTCCAAAGTGAAGACGTCTATCTTCCCGCGGGACACACTCTCGGCGAGATCATTCCCGAGCAGCCTGCAGACTGTGAAATGGACGGTTTTGCCGCGCATTACGAATGCTCTGTCTGCCATAAGGTCTTTGACGAAAACAAAGTCGAAACCACGCTGGAAGCGCTTGCCGTTTCCGCGCTCGGTCACGCTTACGGCGAACTGATAGCGGAAGTTCCCGCAGATTGCGAGACGGAAGGCACGGCCTCTTACTATTATTGCACGCGTTGCGAGACCTATTTCGACGCGGATAAGAACGAAACGACGCTCGAGGCTTTGACGATCCCCGCGACCGGGGTTGCGGGCGAGCCTGTCAAATTGATAAAGGATGACGTTTCCGCCGATATGGTCGGCAAGAAAGTTTATCTGATGACCGAAGATCACGGTGTGGGCGTGGCGCTCGGACAGCCGAACAATATGTCCACAGACCAAAGTCTGTTCACAGAGTTCACGATAACCGACGTGGTGATCGGCTCAATGTTCAGCGACTCAAAAGTGACGTTAGTCAGTTCCGACGGGTACTATCTCACCAAATCGTACGGAACGATAGCCTTTAACAGCACGAACGCACAGGCGATCATAGTCGGCTCGGGCGGCAGTCTTGACGCAGGCGACGATTTTAATTCCTATACGATCGTTTACGAGGAAGGCACGATCAGACTCGTAAGCGCAAGCTCGCTTGAGGCCGAATATATCCGTATGTTCCTGCCCGGCGCGCCCGGTCACGATTACGGCGAACTTATCCCTGAAGACTACAACAGAAATGGATTTGCGGCACACTACGAATGCTCGGTTTGCCATAAGCTGTTTGACGAGGAGAAGCACGAGACTACCGAGGAAAACCTGCGTATAAAGATAACGTTGAGTAATGTTTCGTCATTCATTGACAGAAGCGTTGTTTTCCAAACGCAAGACGGCGAACACTGCGTCTATGTCGGGAGCGATAAAGTTGCCGTGCCAAGCGATCATAGTAGCGTGTTCACCATCAAAGCCGTCGACGACTTCCGCGTTTTCACAGGATTTGAAGATTCCGGGACCGTGACTTATATTAATCTGGAACAATCCATTACGACGCTGACGGTCAATGAAACGTATGGAGGCAATTATCTCGAGATAGACGACGACGGCAGACTGAGTTTTGTATACTCGGATCCTCAGGCGGCAGAACCCGAGTATATTACTTACTATCTGATGTACGACGAATCGACGGAAACCTTCCTCCTTTCGTCCACCCAAGTCGGACCTTACGTCTATCTGTTCCTGCTCCATGAAGAACGAAGTCAGGCTCTCAACGTCTCATTGGAAGAAGGTCCGCTCCTCATTACCCCGAACGGCTATGCAAGGTCGCAAAACGATTTGAGCAACCCGACTCCCTTTGTCAGCTCTGCGACGAACCCCTATTTGATCCGGGATCAGAATATTAGCGGATGCGACAATATAATCAGTGTTTATCAAGATGATGCAAGCATTGAAACCGCCGATATCTATATCAAACTCAAAGACGTAACTCTTGCGGCGCAAGATTGGGCTAGCCTTTTCCGCATTCAGGCAACGAACACCGTGAACATTACCTTGATCATTGAGGGAACGGTCACCTTTACAGGCGGCTCGGGTCAGCAGATCTTCAGCTCGCAGGGGTGGGGTGGGGCTACGGTCAATATAATCATTGACCGGACGACTGCCGGCGGTACGTTTAACGCAAATATCTCTGATGGACTTACCTACGCCGAAAGCGGAACGATCAACGTCAGTTATCAATAAAACGGCTGACACAATAAAACAATAAATTACCTTTCCCGTTGTAACATCGACGGAAAGGGCAATGATAAAAAAAATTTTTTTTGGAGGAATAAAAAAATGTTCAAAAAAGCACTCGCCGAGTTTATCGGCACGTTCACGCTCGTCTTCGTCGCTTGCGGCGTTGCGGCACTCACCGGCGGCGATCTCGTCGCCACATCCCTTGCGTTCGGTCTTACCATCGTCGGTATGGCTTATGCGGTCGGCAGAGTCTCCGGCTGCCACATCAACCCTGCGGTTTCGCTCGGCTGCTTACTGACCAAGCGTATGTCTTTGATGGACTTCATCGTTTACGTTTGCGCGCAGATACTCGGCGGATTTGTCGGCGCACTCTTATTTTTCGGTATCTGCAAAATGGGCGGAGTATTCCTTCTCGGTAACGCTTGCAACGGCGTTGTCGGCGGCACCGTCAACGCGGGCGGCATCATCGGTTCGCTGCTTACCGAGATAGTTCTGACCTGCATCTTCGTTTACGTTATTCTTAACGTAACCGATGAAAAGGCGGAAACGGGCAAGATCGCCGGTATCGTTATCGGTCTTACCTTGACGCTCGTTCACCTTGTCGGTATCAAGCTCACCGGCACGTCCGTCAATCCCGCAAGATCCATCGCCACCGCTTTTGCCGACCTTATCTACAACGGTTCCACGACCGCTCTTGCCCAGGTCTGGATGTTCATTGTGGCGCCGCTCGCGGGCGCGGCTCTGGCTGCTGTGCTTTATAAAGTACTCAACAGCGAAAAAGTTTAATAATATCAATGATCATAACAAGATAGCGGTTCAAATCTTATTGCAACTAAAATCACTATAAAACCACGGAAAGTGTCTCAAACGCGACACTTTCTTTTTTATTTGCAGAATAATCGTACTGAATATCTATCTTGCTGAAAGATAAATTTTTTATGATTTTTTTGATTTTAACCTTGACTTTGGCTTAAAAACAGCCCTTTTAAGTGAAGGGCAAAAAATAATTATAAAGGAATTATTTCTTTACAGTTCAATTTTGCCCCTACTTTTCTCCATATAGTGAGGGGCAAAGTTTTTTATTTTCAAAGGGGTTCGATTTTGTTAATATTCAGCCCTTTATTATGAGGGGATAAAATTTTTTTAGCGAAAAACAAAAAAAATTTCCGCAGGGGCGCGAACTAATACTGTTTTTTGCCGCTTTATAAGGTGAAGAATAAATAAATAATTTTTAGAAAAAAACAAAAAAACTTGACATAAAGAGGTGTACAGACGGTAAGTAAATATATGGGACACTCGGATTCGACGGTAACTTTGAAAGTTTACAGCCATTTTATTCCCGATACGCAGGATAAAGCGTTGAACGCGCTTGCAAGGTTAGCGTTTTAACAAAAAATCGGTATAAATCGGTATAAGAAAAAAACGAGACGTAAAACCTGTATTTAGCGGTAAAAATAAAAAAACCACAAGATACTGTGATTTTCGTGGTACTCCCGACGGGAATCGAACCCATAACTAACCCTTAGGAGAGCCCAAATATTTGAAAAATAAGCACAATTTTTTTGCAAATGGGCTTAAAACCGTGATTATTTTGCAAAAACCGCTATATTTTTTCGTGAAATTTCTATTATTTTTGAAAATTTATGCCAAATTTATGCCAAAACGACCGTATTTTTAAGTATTTTTTTCTTGAAAATTTATGCCATTTTGCTTTGTTTAAATTATATCCACCCCTAAAAATAATGTTAAAACTCGTAGCCAACGAGAGAGATATTGATTTGATTATCGGTATTATAATTTTTGTTGAAATAAATCTAAAATATAGAATTAAGGATACTGCTAATTTTTTTGCCTTCCCGATTTGTTCATTGTAGCACAGCCTCCAGACAAATCAACGGGACAAAAATATTCCGTAAAAACTGAAAATGAGCATATCACTTTATGAGTCAAGTTTTAAAAGAACTTGGCTCATTTTTTTTATACTTAAATTCTGCAATATTTTTGTCCTGTTCGTTGATTTGTCTTGTCAAACCCAAGACACAGCAAATAAGGAGCCCGCGCTACCCTGCCCCTGCCGGAAGGCAAATAATAAAAAAATTGGAGGTATCCAGAAAATGAAAAAAGTTGTTTACTGCGTAACAAAGTTAGAGGAGAATTAAAATGGCTACAATGATGATATTCGAGCGGTATGCTAAACTAAAGTATAAATATGGCAATAGGCACTTCTGGAGTAGAGGATATTACATAAGCACAGTTGGACGAAACAAGCAAGCGGTGCAACAATATATCCAAAACCAAGAAAAAGAAGATATGATAGAAAGCCAAATAGGTTTGGTCGAGTACTACGACCCGTTCAAGGAATGGTTAGATAGTGCGGTAAGAAAAACTAAAAGATAATTAACCGCTTGCTTGTGTGCGGTAGGCGAGTTGGATAGCGCTTGAGCGCTCTGCCGGTATCAATGCCCTTTAGGGCTTAAATAAAAGCCCCCCACTTTAGTGGGGGATAATTACTGAAAAATCAATTCTTTTCCGTTATTATAATGCGGAATTCCAGGTAGTGTCCTTATTGTCGGTCAAAAGAATGTACATTCTCTTCATCGAATCGTTCAATTTGGAAGCGTAACCGGTGAGGACTCTCTGGAGGTTGGCAAGATCGTCGCTCGTCTGGGCGGTAAAGTTACCGGTCATGCTGAGCGCGTTGCCGTCGGTGATGATATAGTGTGCGGTAAGGGGGAAGTCGATGCTTCCTTCCACGGTGAACTCCTTCGCGCCGCTGTACGCCTTGGCGCTGCCGAAAGCGACGGTTTCGCCGTCGATCTTAACGGTAAGATTACCGAGAGATTCGTGGCTGAAAAGTTTGGTGTCGACGCGGATCTGACCGTCGGAGAGGAAGTGAAGAGGATCCTGCACCTGATTGGAGGATTCTTCTTCCTTGGAATCGCCTACGGTAGCGCTCGTATTGGTCGAGTTCTTGCCGGTTTCCGATTTCTGTGCGCAGCCCGCCGCGAAAGCGACGACAAGCGTTGCGATCAAAAGCAGTGAAATGAGTTTAAGTTTCATAATAATTCTCCTTTGGCTTTTCGCCTTTTAAAATTTTTTTGTGATTAGTCGCGCTATAAGGCGATAAACGGCGTTTTTTCGCTTTTATCCTCATTAATCTTCGAGGGGCATATCTTCCACCGTGACCTTGACGACGGTCGCCGTTTTGACGGGAAGGACGGTAATGAAGAAGTCGCCTTCCTCGGTGGATTGAACAATGGTATCCTTGCCGTCGTAGTTGACGGTCACCTTTTTGCCGAAGAGGTAGTGCATATCGTCCGCGGGGGCGAGAAACTGCTACACGCTGATCTTCGAGATCGATTCGGCAACGTTGTCAACGTTGTAATAGTTTCCGGAATATCCCTTTGCGGGGGAAGCGCCTTCTTCGACGCCTTCAAAGACGCCCTTTTCCTCGTCATACCAGCCGACATGCATCATCGAAGACATCTGAATGTACTGCCCGAGCGGGAAAACGAGTTTGCCGACGATGCATTCGCCGCCGCCCGTCTTTGCGCCGATGACGGTAGCGATGCCCATCTTCTTCGCGTAGTAAGGGAAGGCGTTACCGCAGGAGAAGGAAATGGGCGAAGTGAGGATAAAGAACTTGAAATATTGACCGAAGCAGTCGTTTTCGTCGAAAACGCCGTCCTCGTTGCTGTCGATGCGCGTGTTGTATTTGGTGATCCTGCCGGTCGCTTCGTCTTTTATGTAGATTATAGACTTATTGTCTTTGGAAATGAGCGCGAGGAGTTTAAGCATAACGTAAACGTAGCCGCCGCCGTTCAAACTTTCGTCTATAACGACGTTTTCCACCGTACCCTTCTCCGCGCCTTCGGCTCTGCCGTGGTTCCTTATTTCGTTAAGGTTTCTGATGAAGAACTTGACGGTGTCCTTTTCGAAGGTAACGTTGTTGCTGTCGTACTTGGTTCCCATGAATTCATCGAAGGAAAAATACGCGGTCTTTCCGTCGCTGCTGTAACGGACGACTTTTTCACTGCCGTCGCCGACCTCGACACCCGATTTTTTGATCTCGGCTTCGCGCTGTTCCTTCATCGTTCTGCTCAGGAAGAGATGGAAGTCGGTGAAGGTCTGCGCGTATCTCGCGCCGAGAAGCCCCGTGCTCTCGTCAAAGACGGCATTCAACGTCATTCCCGTGTGCATGTCGTTGAGAAGCGACAACGCCTTTCCGTAAGCCGAAGCCCTCTTTTTGGGGTCGGTGGAAGTGAAGTCGTCATAATAGGTGGTGTTCTCGAAGTAGTCCTTCATCGACTTGTAGCCGAGTGTGGAAGCGAGGCCGTAGTAGTAATCCATCGCGAAAATGAAAAGGTTTTTGGTGTATTCCACCATATATTCGGGAGCGACCTTCGAACTGAATGTATCGGAAGCGACCAGATATTTCTTTTCGTAGGATTTTTCCACAACGTTCTTTATGGTCACGCTTTCCGTAAAATCCTCAACGCCCGTAAGGGTGAAACCTACGTCCTTCTGCTCTTCCTCGCTGTACTCGAACATCATATTATAGTATTGAGCGTAAGCAAAGTAGCGGCCGCTCGACTGCTGGAACTTAAAATCCACCACGCTGAACGGGAAGTAAACGCCGCCCTGATAAACGAAACTGTTGAAGCCGTAGCCCGAGAAGGAATTTTCAAAGGTGTTGTCCTTGCCCGCAACGTGTTCCGTTTTGATGGAGACGTGTTCAACGACCGTGCTCTTGTAGATGTCGCCGTCTTTGAAAGCGCCGTTGAGACTGCCCTTTCCGTAGATCGTTTCGGAAGCGGCGTCGAAGGTCACTTCGCAAACGACGCCCTTTTCCACGCCTTCGATTTCCTTATCTCCGTTATAAGTGAGCCTATAAGTCGATTTTTCGCCTTCGTTGACCGTTTCGGAAGTAAAGTCTTCCATCAGATCTCCCGAAAGCATAGAGGTATAGTTTTCTATCGTCGTGTAAAGTATCTCTTCCTCGCCCTCTATGTAAAGAAAGGTGTAGTCGCCCGTCTTGAAGGTGGAAACGGGTTTATCATCGTTGTAAAAGGCGTCGTCATTACTGCTGTAATGCGAATAGGAAAGATTATAACAGGGCGTGGTCACCGTTTTGATCTTCGCTTCGTCCACCGCGGGTTTTTGAGCGGAAGAGGAGGCTTGATCGACCGCACTTGTAGAAACGGCGGTGCCGGACGAACCCTTCCATTCTTCCCTGCCTTCGGCAAAACAGGAAGCGAGCAACAGGCACATTACCACCGCCATGATGATACAGACCGAACGTTTGAGCAGTTTCATTGTTTTCTCCTTTTTTTGATCGTTTTATTACGAAAAAACAGATAATCGACTTATAGGCTGACTTTTTACCCGAAGCGTCGTTTTTTCGTTACTATAAATTATATACTCAAAAGAGAAAAATGTCAACCTCGTTTTATGCCTTGATCAATTTTTCCCGATCCCGTTTCCGCTCGTTTTGATTATCATTAAAAGGGGCTGTCGCAAGTTGATAATTACCACTTGCGACAGCCGATTTTTTACAGCGAATATTGATTTGAATAAGAAAAACAGCCGTATAGCACGATTTTTCGTGTTATACGGCAATTTTAAACAGAGGACTTGTGGATAAAGTCCTCTTTTTGTTGTTGTTTTGAGTTATGCTGAATCTTTCAATTTGAACAAATCTTGGTTAAATCGGTCGTTTTCTAATCTTGAACATAATTTGCATATATTAAAGGCTATCGCAAGCAGATAAAACTGTGTTTCCGTCTTTCGTTTTCCACGTGTTAAGAACCGCCTGAACCCCATATCCTGCTTTATCACTCCAAATGCTCCTTCTACTTGGATAGAGCGATTCATCCTTAATGTTATCCCTTTGTCCGTCGTTATGTTTTCAAGTGATTGCTTGCGC
>JAFZXN010000027.1 GCA_017616695.1 Clostridia bacterium
ATATAAATTCGCAATTTTCAATAGTCGACCGCAAATTTTGATAGTCCTCAAAATTTGCATATAAAAGCGTTCGCTTTGATACGTAGTCGACCAGAATTGCTACGCAATTTAGCGCAATTTGCAGGCTCGGTCGCGGATTTTTCGGGCGGGCTGCAAGCCATCGCCCTGAAAAATCCCGAACGAGATTATTATAATTACTTTCGGAACGAGTGAGCGTTCCCGACCTTAAATATCATAATATAATCAATTACGACCGAACGCGCCCAACGATAAGTTTAAAGTTATTCTTTTAGTTGAAGGGCGCACTTCACGTCGCGTCAGCGACACTTCACTTTTCATATAATTACATTACGACCGTCAGGTCGCACGACCACAAGCGGTCAGCGGTCTGCGGTAAGCGGAAAGCGGATCAACCTTTCTGCACGTACCCGCAGTTTGCGGTTATGGCGTCGGCGACGGTCTTGGCGTTCTTTTGCTGCACGGCGAGAGAGGCGTGGTTATCGGCGCCGCCCTTGCTGTTGTCTATTTCCGTCACGAAAATAAGGTTTTTAAACGACAGCGTGTTGATAGCGTCGGCGGCGAGTTTGCCGTTTCCGCTCGATCTACTGTTGCAAGTCCAGACGACTTTTGCGTTCGGGTATAGCTCGTGAACGTGTTCCAAAAAGCTCTTGACTGCGTTTTTGAAGGTCGTTTCGGCTTCCCTTCTTTCGTCGGAACCGGAAGAAAGCGAACTTATCCTGGCGTTCCAGTCGTTGCCGCCGACGTTGGCGATAATAACGTCCGGCACCCACGAAGAATGATCCCAGCCGGTGGTAACGGGCGTTACCGATTTGGTCGAACCGTTGCCGTTATATGCGGCGACGAGCCCCGCGTAGTCGTAAAAATCGGGGAGGGGAGCAACGCCGCGATACGTCCACACCATGCCGGTGGCGCTTGCCGTCACGAACTGACATTCCGCACCGAACTTTTCCGCGGCGAGATAGCCGAAACCTTTTAAAGAAGAGGAGTTTTCCGTCGTCCAGCCGTCGCCGTCGGAACCGAGCGCGCCGTGGCCGGAAATGCCCGACGCCCCCACTATCTGAAATTTCAGTTTGTTTTCGGTAGCGGGCGGGTAAAATTCGCCGTCGGTCTTAATGCTCTTTATCGCCGTGAGCGAGTTTTCCGGCTCGCTTCTTTTTAGTACGGTCACGGTGTGCATACCTTCTTTAAGCTTAGTTGCGACTTTGACTTCCTGCGTGGCGGACGAAAGCGAAAAGCTCGTGCCGTCGCCCGTTTCGCCGTCGACAAACGCCGTAAAGTACGGGCGGTTGGTATTGGAAGACGTGTTCGTCGCCGTGTAAGTTACTTTAAGCTCCGTGCCGTAAAAGCGGGCGGTGAAACCCGTCGCCGTAAAGTAGGTGTATAAACAGCCGTCTTTATCGCTTTTTTCAGTTCTTCCGATAAGGTGGATATTGCCTTCACTTAAAGCGTCGTTTTCAAGGACGGAAAGCTTAAGTGAAGTTTCCGCCGAGGTCGCGGCGGAGGTATTCGCCGAGTCGTTGAGCTTATTTATAAAGCCCTTGTTGGAGGCGCACGCGGCGCAAAGCGTCATCATAGCCGCCAACGCAAAAACAGTAATGATTTTTAAAAATTTGCTGTGTTTCATAATGATTAAAATGATTTCCGTTTTATAGTATTTCTTTATAACGTTTACATTCGGCGTGATTTTTTTGGCAATACGTTGTTACCGCAACGCGATATATTCCCGCCTTGCTCGCATACGATATGATATAAATTCCACGTTTTCGCGTTCCGTAAGGGACGTATCGCGCGTCGACAGACACATATCGTCAATGGATATATCGTAAATTCCTTTAAGAATTTATATCGCTTCAGACGGTCATAGACTGTCTGAACGGTCAGCTGCGTCACGCCACAGGCATAAACGATATGGACGCGGACAAGGTCATCATAACGAATATCATGCAAGTTACGAGCGGGCCGAGGTAGACTCTGTTGGTCTGGCGGTAAAAAAGACGGTTGAATATAGGCAGAATGAACATCATCGGAACGAGCGCGAACACCATATTTATATACAGCCACACTTCTTCTGCGGGGTTTCCGAAATACCCGTAGAAGGGCGAACCCGTCGAGAAGAAGCAGTAATAATTGATGATAAGTATGAACACGAGTCCGACGCTGTTGCCGATAGCGGAAACTATCGTGGTCTTGGTTTCCGACCAGCCTTCGTAGCCGATACCGCAGTTTACCCTTATGGAATTGCCGATATAGAATATGAAAATGAGCGGGATATATTCGAGCCAGGTGACGATAAATCTTGTTGACAGCGGCGCGGCGGATATCAGAAGGAACCTGAAATCCTGATGGAACAGCGCGTAGTTGAACGCTATCATGCCGTAGAACACGCAAAACAGTATTATCGCAAGCAGGAACGTTACGCCCAAGCCCTTCCAATCGGTCTTTAAGGGGCGGAACTTCGACCAATCGAGCGTGACCTCTTCGCCCCTACGTTTTGCGCGGAGCTTTATAACGAGGTTTTCTATAAATATCGTGCCGAAAAAGAGTATCAGGCCCACGAGCCCGTTGACCGTGGCCCATAAAAGTATGGCGTTGACCATACGCGCGGGGAAGAGTGTGGTGAACTTATTGCCCGCGGCGTCCGGCAGCCACTTGATGGATAGATACGCAAGCGGTATGTAGTCGAGGCACGCTATTATCGCCGTGAGAATGAAGGTCGACCAGAAAAGTATCTTCGTGTAGTTGGTCCGTCTTCTCGGCGGCGGCAAAAGCTCGGGCTCATCGACCGCGGCGGAGAGCGTTTCTTCGTCGACGTACGCGCCGTTTATAATGCGTTTACCTTTGGCAAGAGCAAAGAACGGAACGTTGGCTATCAGAAGCCCCGACAGCGAGATTATGAGCATAAAGCCCGCTACGAGCGACAAAAGAGTGCATATCTCTTTCATGAACCATATCTGCTCGGAGGGGGCAAGGCTGGTGTTCATGTGAAGAGCCGACGTGAAGAAGGATATCGAATTGGCTATACTTAATCCGTCGTACATCTCGAAACAGTGGTTGGTCGGCTCGCGGTGGATAACGCGGTAAGTGCCGTCCGCCATGCTGCCGTATTCCTTGTCGATCTCGTAAGCCGTCAAGCCGTTGTTTTTGCCGCTTACTTCGTTTACGAAGCGGAGCGAAATGACCTCGAGCGCCGTCGAATCGTCCTGATAGCGGAAGGCGCCTTCGTCGTAATAGGCGTACGCCATGGCGGCATTGGCGTAAATGGTCGAATACCTGTTAGCCGCCGAAGTTTTGATATAACCCGAACAGTATACGGCTTTTATCCAGCTTTTTGAATAGTCGGCGAGGGGGCGATTGAAGTGTTGAGCCGCGTCCATGACGTTTCCGCCGCCTGCCGAGTGGCCGATAAGACCAATATTGTTTCTGTCGATAAAGTCGAATAATTCGGTGTTGGTGTATATATAGTCGATAAGATAATACAGCCCGTTTGCGCCCGTCGTATATGACATGGACTCTCCGTTTTCGTCGAAACCGACGTAGCCGGAGGCGCCTTGCTCGTTGGGATCGAGCGTGAAGACGACGAACCCGCGCCTTGAAAGCTCTATCGCATACTGCGCCATGGTGGCTTTGGTGCGCGTAAAGCCGGGCATTACTATGACCGTCGAGCCGGTGTTTTCGGCGCTCACGTTATTGGGAACGTACATCGTCACGCCGTAGTGGAGCGAATCGTTCTTGATAACGTCGTCGTCGTAGGTGTGATAGTTTTCGGTCATCTCTTTGGTGAGCGTAAAGTCGGTCACGGTTACCGAAAAACCCGAAGTTTCAAAGAACATTCCCATAAAACCCGACGATAATATAAGGCATAGCGAAATTATCACGATAATGAAATTCGTCTGCTTGAAAAAGGGCTTTTTGACGGCGGGTTTTGGCGCGATAACCGACTTATAGGCGGGTTTTTCGTCTGTTTCGTCGGTGCGTTTGAAGTAAACGATAAGGTTTAAGATAAACGATATCGGCGACACTATGCTGACGCATAAATAAACGAGGTATTTTATCTTGTCGTTTTTTGCGGTAAGTTCGTTCGGTCTTTCGTACACGGAAGATACGAGTATCCCGTCGTACAAAGAAATAAGGGCGAGGGCGATAAACGGTATATACAGATAGTTCCCGACGGAGAAAAACAACGCCGCGACTATCATATAAAGTACCGTAAACACGTATGAAATTATCGGTGATATCTTTTTGAGCGTTCTCATAGTTTTATCTCCTTAATCCGCAAGTTGGCCTGCGTTTTCGACCATCCAGTTATAAGCAAGGCGGGCGACTTCGCTTTCGTATAATAAAGCTATGCACCTTTCTGTTTTTCCGCCCATGATAAGCCCCGTCTCGCGCTCGATATATACGATGCCGCCTTGACTCTGGATATTTTTTCCCATACCCAGGATTATATCGACGTTTCCGTCGTCGTTGACGAGTTGACCGACCGTCGATACGTTGCCGTTATAGCCTTTGATAACGACGTTTTGTAGCTGTTCGTCGGTAGAGCCTTGCTCTTTCAGGTAAGCTTTTAAATTGTTGACGAAAGCCGTGACGCGGTCTTCGTTGAGACCTGAAGTGGATTCTCTTTCGTAATAACCGACGGTAAGATAATTGCGGATTATCACGCGCTCCTGATATATGGCGTACAGCGTAACGTTTTCGGCCTCGGCATAGTCTTTTACGTCGTTATAGCGGATAATGCCGTTCGCGTTGAATAAAAGCGAGTTGTCGTCGGTCCCCGAAGTAAAGTCCTTTTTGAGCGACCAACCGAGGAAAGGATCTCCCTTTTCGTTTTTAGCGCTCGGGGCGGCGGGCAGTATCCAATTATTGAAAATATTGACCGAACCGACGGCGTATTCTTCCGTGGTTTCGGTAACGTTTCCGTCGCCGTCCGTCTGTTCAACGAGCTTTACGGCCGTTATTCTGACGTCCTTTTCAAACGACTTTAAGGGCGCGCAAGCGGTGCAAAAGCCCGCGTATAACGCGATTATCGCAACGATTGCCGCGATTTTAAGTGTGGCGCCACGCATAAATTATTTTCTCCTTTTTTAAAATGAGCGGGCGGCGGGCATAGCTCGCCGCCCGCTTAAAGATCATTGCGGTAAATTTAAGATATTACTCTGCAGCAGGCACAAGCAGAGAAGCGTTATCGACCATCCAATCGTAAGCCGTCTTGGCTATGTCGGCGGTGGTAAGTCTTGCGATTATTCTCTTCGTTGCAGTTCCCATAACGAGATTGGCATCCGTTCTTTGTTCGCAAGCAATACCGCCCGTGCTGGTTATGTTGTTACCCATGCCGAGAATAACGTCAACGTCGCCGTCGGCATTTACTGCGGCACCTACTTCAGCAACGGAATTTGCGTCACCGTCGCCGTAAGCTCTTACGATAACGTCGGCGAGCTGTTCGTTAGTAGCACCTTGGGTGGCGAGATACGTTTTAAGTTCGTCGACAAAGCTTGTTACAAGTTCTTCGGTAAGACCGGAAGTGGAAGTCTTCGCGTACCAAGCTATAACGAGATAATTTGTTCTCGCTTCCTGCTCGCCTTCACCGCTACCGGATTCTTCTCCCGATTGAGTATCGGAAGTGCCGGAATTTTCGCCGGAAGAATTCTCGGTCTCTTCGTTCTGTTCAACGGGTTCAATGCTGCCGGTAACGTATTCGGTAGCTGCTATGTTGGCAACGTTTGCCACTAACCACTTATAAGCGTTTACTGTGACTTCGGTGTCGGTAAGGCGGGAAATGTTTCTTCCGGATACGCCGCCCATGGTAAGACCGGTGGCGCCTTCGATACGAACGATATCACCCATAGCCTTCATACCGAGGAGAAGGTCAACGTCGCCGTCGGCTAATACAGCCGTGCTTACGTCGGCTACGGAATTGGCTTCGCCGTCGCCGTATGCTCTTACGACTACTTTTTTAAGGTCGTCTTCGGTAGCGCCCTTGGTGGCAAGCCACGTTTTAAGGTCGCCGACGAAACCCGTCATAAGGTCTTCGGTAAGGCCGGAAGTCGCAGTCTTTGCATACCAACCGATAACGAGGTACGGATCGGTAATGGTTTCTTCGCCGCCGTTGCCGCCTTCATCGGAAGAAGACGTTTCGGTTTCGGAAGCGGGTTCTCCTGCGGGGGAGGAGGCAGCGGGTTCATCCGTTGTTTTGGCGTTGTTGCCGGCACAACCGGCAAGTGTGCAAGTCAGCGCTAATGCTATAACGATAGCGATGGCAAGCAGGTTTTTGATTGCTTTCATTTTATTTTCTCCTTTTTGCCGTTAAGGCAGTTTTTTTGTTGATAGAGGGCAGACCGGCTTAGGCGGAACGATGTTGCCGTTATACGGCAAACGATGTTATCGCATTCGCGATAAACGATGTTGCGCGGAAATTCCGAGCAAACTGCGGTCGTGATTGATTATATAGGATATATAACGTCGTGAACGCCGATGCGTTCCGAAGGTAATTATTATAATATATCTTTATCCGCAATTTATATATTGCGTGAACGGCGCGCCGCCGAAGGCTTGCAGGCGGCAATAGCGGCGTACGACCGAGCCTGCGAATTTCGAATTGCGTATTGCTGATTATATATTTTTGCCGAGAGGCGTAGGCGGAATTCATTTTCGCCGTATAGCGCCTCCGACCTACAGTCCTAACGATTTTTTCTCGTATGAACGAGAAAAAATGTTAATATAGTTTTGAAACGCCCGTTTCGACGGCCGCTTTAGCAACGGCTTCTGCGACGGAATTATGCGCAAGTTTATCGTAGGCGAAGGGAAGGATATAATCGGGTTTTAATTCTTTATCCGAAACGCAGGCGGCGATGCCTTTTGATGCCGCCATCATCATTTCGTAGTTGACGGTTTTCGCGCGAACGTCGAGCGCGCCCCTGAACAGCCCCGGGAATACCAGCACGTTGTTTATCTGATTGGGATATTCCGACGAGCCCGTTCCGACTATATAAGCGCCTGCCTCGAAAGCGTCTTTGGGGTTGATCTCCGGCACGGGGTTGGCGCAGGTGAAAAGAACGGGGGCTTCCGCCATGGAACGCACCATATCCTTACTTACGCAGTTGGCGACCGAAACGCCCACGAATACGTCCGCGCCTTTCATGGCGACGTCGAGTTTACCTTCGAGTTTGCGGCGGTTGGTTATTTTGGCAAGTTCCTGTTGCGCGGGATTGAAGCGCGTATCGCCTTCGACGAGTATGCCTTTAGACGAGCACGCGACTATATCGGTAACGCCGAAAGCCATCAAAAATCTGGTTATGGCTATACCCGCGGCGCCCGCACCGTTTACGACGACTTTGATCTCCTCTATCTTTTTGCCCGTAAGTTTGAGCGCGTTAAGAAGAGCCGCCGCCGTAACTATCGCGGTGCCGTGCTGATCGTCGTGGAAAACGGGGATATCGAGTTCGGCTTTCAAGCGCGTTTCTATCTCGAAACAGCGGGGCGCGGAAATATCTTCGAGGTTGATGCCGCCCCAGGAGCCGGCAAAAAGCTTGATGGTCTTAATTATCTCTTCGGTGTCCTTTGAACTTATGCAAAGGGGATAAGCGTCCACGTTGCCGAAAGTTTTAAAGAGGGCGCACTTGCCTTCCATAACGGGCATACCCGCTTCGGGGCCGATGTCTCCCAGCCCCAAAACGGCGGTGCCGTCGGTTATTACGGGAACGGTGTTCCAACGCCTCGTCAGTTCGTAACTATTATTTACGTCGTCGTGTATGGCAAGGCACGGCTCGGCTACGCCCGGGGTGTAAGCTACCGAAAGTTTATCTCTCGTGTCGACTTCAACGCGCGGCACTATCTCTATTTTGCCCCGCCATTCGGCGTGTTTTTTAAGCGATTCTTCTCTGTAATTCATTTTGGCTCCCGTCGCGGAAAACGGGGTATATAGTCCCGCTGTCTCCGCTTTGATTATTTACGCGTCCATTATAGCATAATTTTTTTATAATGTAAAATGATAATATCGTATGTATATATAACAAATTGATATGACGCGTCGATCTTTTCTTTTTATGGTTTGCGCCGCGGCGGGATAAGCGGAGTCGAAAAAAAACATTATTAATAATGTTTTGCCGCTTTTAAGGCGGCTTTTTTCAAAGTTTTCGGATAACGGCTTTTTTGGGTTACGAAATATGCTTATTTTGTACAAAAATCTTTATACCTTCTCTTTTACTCTTGACAGTTTTGCTTTTGGATAGTATAATAAAACAGTCGATTATTTTTCTTGCTTTTGCGACAAAAAAATCCGCTTGGCTTCGGGGTATACGATATATCGCGAAACGGGCTTATCGTTATGATCAGGTTTTTGAAAAAAACAACCGTAATATTGCTCGTTTCGGCGCTGACGTTCGCTTTGTGCGGCTGCTTTGTCGGGGCAAAAGAAATACGCCTTAACGATTTTTTCGGCGCACCCGTGACGCTCGTTTTTTCCTCTAAGCATACTGCGTCCGCCGAAAACTCGGTAGTAAACGGCATAAATTCGATGCTCGCGCAGGTTGAAAAGTCTGTTTCGATCGGGTGCGAAAGCCGCGTTGCCGCTTTTAACGGCGCCGAATGCGGAGAGAAAGTCGCTATCGACAAAACGGCTTACGATATGATGAGCCTTTCTTTAAGTTATTATAAAGAAACGGACGGGGCGTTCGATCCGTCGGTGTACCCGCTGACGGACTTATGGGGCTTTTCCGCAAGGCATAGTTGCGTAAACGGTGCGGAAAAATGCGCTTACGACAGACCGAGGAACGAAGACGGTTCCTTCCCGCTCCCCGAAGAAAAGTATATTTCGGCTTTTAAGACGCTCGTCGGGTATTCGTATACGCTTTCAAACGCCGACGGCGTGTACAGCGCGATAAAAACCGGCGCGCCCGTTACCGTAGACGGACAAACCTATCTTCCGAAGATAGACCTTTCGGGCATGGCGAAGGGCTACGCCGCCGACCTTGCCGCCGCAATTATTAACGACGCGGGCGTTAAAGGCACTTATATTTCGTTCGGGGGGAGCAGTCTATACCTTGCCGACGATAACGGCGACGACTGGACGCTCGGGATAGTCGATCCCAATTCCTTTTTCAGAAAAGAATTTGCTCGCGTAAAGGTCAGAAACAAGTTCGTTTCGACGAGCGGGATATACGAAAACAATTACACGGTCGACGGGCGCTTTTGCCACCATATAATCGATCCCGAAAGCGGCGAGCCGTCTGAAAGCGATCTTGCTTCCGTAACGCTTATAGGAGACTTCGGGGCGGAGACGGACGCGCTCGCTACCGCGCTTTTGATAAAGGGCAGCGCATACGCGCTCGGGTTTTTATCTTCGCGCAGCATAAACTACGTTCTCGTGACCGTTGACGATCGCGTTTTTACCGACGTCGACGGGTTTACGCTTTTAAACGACGGTTTTACGGTGGTCCATCCATGAACGATCTGAAGAAAAACGTTGCCGCCGCGCCGTTTAAAAAATCCGATCTGATTATACTTGCTGCGCTCGTGGTTTCGGTGGCGGCGGCGTTTTTGTTTACGGGTAAAGTGTCGGGCGAAAAGTTCGAGGTGCTCGTCGGCTCGGACAAGGTGCTCGAATACGATCTTTCAGACGGAACGTATCTGATTTATGACGATCGCGTAACTTATCTCGGGAACGACGTTTTCCTGATTAAAGCTGGCGGCGGAACGAACGAGCTTACGGTCGACAGAATAAATAAAGACGCTTACGTTTCCCACGCCGATTGCGCGGGTAAACAATGCACTAAAATGAAACTTTCGTCGGGCAGTATCGTTTGCGCTCCGCATAATCTGACCGTCAGATTTTGCGACGGCGTAAGCCGTCCGTTGGTGGGGTGATCAATGGCTGTGACGAAAGGTAAAAAAACGGCGATGATCGCCTTATTGACGGGTTTATCGCTTATCGCGTTCACGATCGAGTCGCTCTTGCCGTCGCTTCCCGTGCCGGGGGCGAAGCTCGGGCTTGCGAATATTTTTATTATGCTTTGCCTTATCTGGTATTCGATGCCCGAAGCGCTGATAGCGCTTATCGCAAAGTTTATCCTGTCGGCGGTGTTCGGCGGGTTTTCGCAACTTTTATATTCCGTGCCCGCGGGGCTTACTTCGTTTTTCGTCAGCTGGCTGCTTATAAGACTTTTCTCCGGAAAATTGAGCGTGATAGCCGTATGCGCGCTTTCGGGTGCGATACATAATATAATTCAGCTATCCGTTTTCGGACTCGTAACACGTTCTTACGTTGCCTATTACGCCCCGTATCTCATAATTGCCGGCGCCGTTGCCGGAGCCGTGACGGGAGGAGCGGTGTATCTGACGGTGAAAAGACAATTGGCAATTCGCAATTCGTAATGCGATAGGTTCGGTCGCGGATTTTTCTTAACGCGCTGCAAGCCTTCGCCCGCGTGCCGTTCACGCAATATATAAATTGCGGATATAATAATTACGTTCGGAACGCATCGGCGTTCACGACGTTATATATCCTATATAATCAAGCCGAGAGGCGTAGGCGGAATTCATTTTCGCCGTAAGCGCCTCACGACCACATGTCCTAACGACTTTTTCTTGTGGTAACAAGAAAAAGTGTTAATAATTTCTTTACGACCGCAGTTTGCGCGAAATTTTTGCGCAACATCGTTTACCGCATCAGCGGTAACATCGTTTGTCGGAAACGGCGTTTGGTCGGCAAACGCCCGACAACATCGTTTGCCGTGTAACGGCAACATCGTTATATCCTA
>JAFZXN010000028.1 GCA_017616695.1 Clostridia bacterium
AATATCGTTTACCGCGAACGCGGTAACATCGTTTGTCGGAAACGGCGTTTGGTCGGCAAACGCCCGACAATATCGTTTGCCGTGTAACGGCAACATCGTTTATATCCTATATAATCAATCACGACCGCAATTTGCGCGAGTATTCGTGCAACATCGTTTACCGCGAATGCGGTAATATCGTTTGTCGGAAACAGCGGACAAACGGTGTCTGCCCGACAACATCGTTTGCCGTGTAACGGCAACATCGTTCCGCGATAGCGGTCTGCGGCTGGCGCAAGGCAAACCGCAAAAAAACGTGGCTGACGCATTTCGCGTCAGCCACGTGGCGTATCACCCGATGGGCGATAACTGTATTCGTAATTTACAGTTTGTTTTACTCAATCGCTAATTAGGTCAAATCCTGAATGTCGATCGTTACATTACCGGAGATTGCAGTAATGGTAATCGTGCCGTCAGCAGTAATGGATGCGGTAACATTGCCTTCGCCGGAAGTTACAACCAATTTATGGTTAGCAGAGGTCATACCAGTCAATCCGGTTATAGTCTGCGTAGCTTTCTTTAAGAAAGTACCGGTACCGGCAGTAACAGGATTCGTAGAAGCGGAAGCTGTAATCGTTACTTCGTAAATAGCAGGCATCGTGCACTGGTTGGTTACGTCGGTTACGTGGTTGTTAGCGTCGATGGTGTAAACCAAGCTATCATTGTAGAAGTGTGCAGCATCTTCAGCGGTGGTGTAGAGATCCTTGGAGTTCAACTGAATAGTATTGATCTTATGATACGTTACACCGTCAATGAGCTTGTCGTTTGCAGCGTCAGCGAAAGTAATAGCGCCGGACAAATCAGCAGTATTTTCATCATTACCGTTGTTGATATTGATAACGGGGTGATAATCAGCCGCGCTTTCGAATTCAACGGCAAGATCCAAAGACCAGGATTTGGTCAAAGTAGCAAACGTATCGTTGTTACAGGTGGTGTCTTCACCTTCGAGCCACAGACGAACGACTACTTTGAAATATCTGGTAGCACCTGCAGCGACAACGCCGATATTAGCAGCTTGGTCGAATTTAGATACTTCAGCAAGAGTGCTGGTGCTTGTTACCGCGTAAGGACGAGATTTTTCCGATCTTGCGGTAGCGTTATGAGATACGGTCGTATAATTGGTAACGACACCGGTACCATCGTTTACAGTAGACCATGCAGTTGCAGACAATGCATTTGCGTTATTACCGTAAAGTTGGCTTGCGATATATTCAAAAGTAGTTCCACTTGAAGTATTTTCATTATCGGCATTGTTAACGTTGTACCAATAATATTCTTCAGTTGCATTTGAGGATACTAAGACGGATCCGGTAATATCATCACCAGCACCTGCAGCGGCACTGTTCCATGCGGTTACCTCATCAGCGGTTGCCGCGTTGCCGTATACCTTACCATCAATATAAGTATAATAACCACTGCTTTCGGAAGTGCCGGCAGCATCATCTTTAATGTTGAACGCATAAGAAGTGAAGTTATCGGCAGATGCAGGTCTCAAAATGGTCTTAAGAGTACCGGAGGTAGGAGCAGAAGCGGCGGTCAAACCGTCAGCGCCCATATCGTTTACGAACATAGCAACACGGAAAGCCTTCTGGCTCGTAGCGGCACCTTTATAAAGGAGGTCGAGGCTCGTCATGTTTACGTAATACGGGGAGGTCGTGCTGGTGTTAACGGCCTTGAGCTGGAAAGCGTAATCAACGTAACCAACGGCAACCTTGGGAGAAATACCGTAATTGGTGTTGAAATCGTCAAGAGCGTTTGCAACAGAAGGATCTGCAGGATAAGCTACATAACTGTCGGCAATAGCGTCACCGTCTGCAGCAACGTTCTGGGTGTTGTTGTAGAAATAGTTTACGCCGTTGATAGTGGAAACGGGTTCGAGCAAGCTTTCGGTATGTTTGACGTAGTTGGTCACGAACTTACTTTCAGCTTCTTTTGCCGTAGCTGCGGTAGTGGTTTCGGCGATAAGAATGTTGTTAGAAACTCTCGTCGTAACTTCCATACCGGTTACGGTGACTTTGTTGTTCATCGAGAACCATGCAAAGGTCGAAGTGCCGGCAAACGCGGCGGAGATCAACAGCATCGCAATGGCGGGGATGAGTTTTCTCATGGTTTTTTTCATTGTTTGGTTTTCTCCTTTTTAAAAAATATTTTTTTTGATTTTTTTTATTACAAATCAGAACGAAGTTTGAATTTGCCAAAGTAATAATTTAATTTGGTCGAGCAACCTTACGGTTGCCGCCTTATTATATAGACAACCCCTTTCGGCACTTCGTGCCACCTACCCCTACCAAGGGCAGGCTTATTATGGGGCGTCGGTATTTGGATACATTGCGCTAAATTGCGGAGCAATTCTGGTCGACTATTGCGCATTGCGAATTGTACATTGCGAATTGTAATTCGAGCAGGCTCGGATTACTTCGGTTCTTGCGCCGTGACGTTCATGGCGAATTTTACCGAACCGTTTATGATACTGTCGTTACAGTCGACGTCGTCTCCTTCTACCCAGATAACTATGGTGAATCGGACGATGCCTTCCGCTGCGACGTTTGCCGTACTGCCGTAGCACACCGTGGCGGAATTGGCAAACGATTTATCGCAATAGTGGTCTTCTTTGCCCTTACCGTCGGAACGCGTTTTGGCGTAGTCGGTGGGGGTGCCGTCAACGTAAAGGCGGACTCTTATGCTTTCGTCCATGCCGTTGGTGACGTTGTTGAACGTTATTTCGTAACTTAAGGAACACTCGCCCGATCTTAAGTTCTTGCAATAAAAGGTGTATGCAAGGTAATTTTCGCCGTTGTGTTCTCCGTTGATGCTGTCAACGTTTTTGGGGATATCGTCGCCGCAGATATTGGTCATCTTGACGATTTCGTTATTATATAGCAGCGAACTGTACGTCTTAAAGTCGGGGTTTTCGCATAGCGTTATGTTGTAGGACGTATCCAGGCCCTTGACTTCGACGGTGAATTTACCGGTACGGTCGTAAACGAGCGTGAATGCGTACAGCAGTAACAAAACGGCTATGAGTATCGCGGTGGATATAAGAATGACTTTTCTTAATACGCGGTAGTGGGTTACTTCGAGGGCGCTTCGTCTTAAAAAGGCGGAAGTCTGTTTACCGCTCGTTCTTGCGGGGGTTGACGCGGCTACGTCGAACAGCGACTCTTTGGGTTGTGCGTCCTTGGCGCCCGCTTCGCTCGGCTGATTATTGGAGATGTTGTCTTTGTCGTCTTTCACGTTACACGTCCTCCTTGTCGCTCAAAGCGGAAGTAAGATCACGCTTTTTTGCGGGGAAGACGAATCTGCCGGAATAATCGTCAGCCGGTATGAAACCGAAACATTCTGCTTTGTTGAGCTCACGAAGCTCGTCATCGTTTCTTACGCCTTCGGCTATAACGGCTACGTCCATAGATTTTATGAACCGTATCAGCGACGACAAAACGCCCGGTTTGTTCCTGTCGAGCGACAGCGCCGTTATCTCGGGGGCGAGAATGACGGAGTCGACCGCTACGTCTAAAAGTGCCGACGTCGGAAACCCGTCCGAAGCGAAACCGCTTATCATCGTCTTTACTCCGAGCACCTTCAGGTCCGCAAGGCCTTTCCTTACGGCCTCTCTGTCGCTCGATAATACGTTTTTGGTGAATTCCAGACAGATCTTGTCGGTCTTTGTAAACGATTCGCGATCAAACAGGTCTTTTAAGACTTCGTACAAACTCTCCTGCGTTAAAAACGAGGTCGTTGCCGATATCGATACGTAGTTTATTTTTCTTCCCGCTTGTTCCATCGCCCTGATCGCGTCGATGGATCTTATTATGTTGCGATAACTGAACTCTTTGCCCGTAACGTTAGAATCGATCTTTTCGATAAAATCGTTCATCTTGCCTATCGCCGAGCAGAAAAGCTCGGTCTCGGTCCTGTATGCGAGCGGCCTTGAATTGTAACAATCGTGTATCGCGGTGAATTTTAGTTCGAGGGGAGCTATGCCGGATTCGGCGGTTTCGTTTACTATTCTGTCAAACAAGCTCATAGCTTTGCCCGCCCTCCGTAAATAAAAAAAATTGCATGCCCGTATTCCCACTCTGCCTTTTGGGAAAAACGAAAATGCAACTGGCTGCCTACTGTTAGGCCCTATAGCTTTGCGTCACCGGCTTGCGCCGATTTTGCCCACAATCTTTGTTTTTACGCAACAAGTATATAACATCTTTATTCGCTTGTCAAGTACTTGATGATAAAAATTTAAAAAAAATTTAAAAAAATTTTCTTCTGTATGAGATTTTCCTTTATAGTATCTTGAATTTTAGCTTTTTAATATTTGTCGGACGATAATAATTTTCTATATTATATATATTCATTTTTACGCGCGTTGCGCACGACATATTATAAAATTTTATATAAAATGCTTTTTTGCCCGAAAAACGTTTGCCAAAAGAAAGATTATTTGATAAAATAATCACATTGTCTGCGACAATGGGCAATTTGCAATTTTTCGGATCGGTCGTGCGATTTTCGACGGGCCGCAAACCTTCGCCCTAAAATCGCCGAACGTAAATATTTTTACAATAATGAATTGCACCTGACGGCGCGTGAATTGAGACGATATCTCATGAATTGACCTGAAGGCCGTGAATTGCCTGAAGGCATTAAGCGCTTATTAAGGATTGCAGTTAAATAAGAGAAATGAAAAAGTTTTGGAAAATTTCGGAAAAAGGAATAAGACTTCGAGTCGTTAATTACGTTATGCTTGCGGTGACGCTGGTCATTTCGGCGTTATTGCTTATTTCAAACTACACGTCGACGGAGTCTTACAATAAATTACACTCGATAGCAAGCGATTACATTTCCTGGCACGAGAGCGCCGACGATATACAAAGGGCTTCGGACTATCTCACCGAACAGGTGCGCGTTTTCGCCATTACCGGCAACAAAAAATACCACGACAACTACTTTAACGAGTCGGACGAGGTAAAACGCAGAGAAAAAGCCCTTGAAAATATCGAAAACAAGGTGTTCGGCGCGGAATCGTACAAGGAGCTCGAGGACGCGATAAACGAGTCGTTTTCGCTTATGGATATCGAGTTCCGTTCGATGAGGCTTATGGCAGAGGCGCTTATCGAAGAAGGCGCAACGTACGAGGGCGCTCCGCTTACGCTTGAAAACTTCCACGAAAAGGTGCGCGCCGCCGAGCTTACCGCGGAAGATAAAAGTTATACTACCGCCGAGGAAAAGAAAATAAGGGCGCGCTATCTCGTTTTCAGTGAAGAATACGAACGGCAAAAAGAGATAATTTCGGCGCACGTAAGAGAGTGCCTTGACAAAATGGACGGCGATTACGTCGCAAAACAACTAAACGCCGCGGACGAATTGTCCTTTATGTTCCATTACGAACAGTTCCTCGTGGTGGCGCATATATTTATCGTTCTTACCATAATCGCGCTCGTTTCGTTCAACGTGCTCATTCCGCTTATCAAAGCCATTCCCTATCTCAAAAACGAACAGAAAGTGCCCGTCAAAGGCGCTTACGAATACCGTTACCTTGCGGAAACGTATAATAAGATGTTCGATATCAATCAGCGTAACAAGGAAGAACTTATCCGCGAGGCCACGCACGACGCGCTTACCGGCGTTTACAACAGGCGTGAGTTCAAACAACTGCTCGATCAGAACGAATTGACTGTATCCGCGCTCATACTTTTCGATATCGACCACTTCAAGCAGATCAACGACCAATTCGGGCACTTGGTGGGCGATAAAGTCCTTACGTTCGTTTCGCAGAAGATAGAAGAGGCGTTCGGCGGCGTGGGCTATACCTGCCGTATCGGCGGCGACGAGGTCGCGGTCATCATTACGGATATGTCTTTGAGTCAGGAAGAGATCTTTAACAAGGCGTCTTCCATAAATACCACGCTGGAAAAGGAAAGAGGCGATCTTCCCGAAACTTACGTCAGTTCCGGCATAGCGTATTTCGAGGACGATATGCGCCCCGCATCGCTCTTTAAACACGCCGACCGTGCGCTTTATATTACCAAACGTAACGGCAGAAAAGGCTGTACCGTATACAGCGATCCGAACGAAGACAGATAGATGCCGACCGTCGGTCGGAAATCAGGACGTAGGAGTCGGGGGATAGTTAGCGGAATGATATACCGCGTATTGCAGTCGTAAAGAAATTATATATGATACGTAAGGTCGGACAGCCAAATGCCGCCGGACGTAAATAGTATAAAGCAATCAAAAACCCCGCTATAAGTCGATTAACGGCTTATAGCGGGGTTTTTTTGTAATATGGGGCGGTGTCGTTTGATAATGGGAGCTATTCGGCACGATAGAGCTTTTTGTCGCCTTTGCCTTGCGTGCGGATAATGCCGAGAGACAGCATTTGCTTTGTCAGTATGAAAAGGCGGGTGGTCTTTACGTTCAATAATTCCATAAGCTCGGCGGCGGTGGCTTCGCCGTGAGTTGTCAAATAGCTTAATACTTTCTGCATTTGCGGCGTTATCTTTACGTCGGCGACGGGCGTGGCGCTACGATATCCCGCGGGGAAAACGGTCTGTTCGGCTTGGGCGGTCATATCCGGCAATACCATTTTAAAGGTGTTTGCCGTCACTTCGATGCGCGGTTTGGCGGGACAGGCGGCATACAGATTGTAAATCCTTCTTATGCCCGTTCCGTAGCTTTCGACGAGCCGCAAACGGTGGAATACTTCCGCAAGAGCTTTGTTGCGCGGTTGCGATATCCCCGCGCGTATGTCGTCGGGGGTAAGCCCCGGCAAAAGCCCGCCGATAGATATGAATTCCATTTCTTTTTTGTTGACGTTTATTATTATGCTTCCGCTGAAACCGTAGTCGCGGTGGATAAGCGCGTTCAATAAAGCTTCGCGCAAGGCTTCGAGAGGGTACGCTTGCCGCTCCACGCGCTCGAGCCCCACTATGCTGGAGCTGTTGCCGTCGATCAACTTCAGATAGTCGAACGTGTTTTCGAGTTGATCGAATATCGAACCGCAAAATTCTTTGCTGTCTTTGAATACCGTGTCCGCGTCGTCGGCGTATACCGCGACTTTCGTCGTGTGCGCGCATTGGTCGGAGAGTATCAGCGCAAGATTGGTGTATATCCCGTTGCCGCGCTGCGTCATTCCGAGCTGCAGGTACTTTTCGGGAGAAAAATCCACGCCGTATTTTTTAAACGCTTTCGCGGCGGCGGTGAACGTCAGTTCCTGCTCGATCGAACGGAGCTTTTCGTATTCGTCGCCGTCGCTGTCCTTTATCATTTGCCGTATCTGCTCGGGCGAGGCCGGTACGCTCGACGTGCCTTGCCGTACGTATACCCCGCTCGGCTTTAAACCTTTGCCTTTTAAACAGTACGGCTTATTGGTGCCTTCTCCGACGGTTATACGCACTACTTTGTTTTCCTGCAGGGTGAAACGGACGAACATCGTCACGTCGGGCACGATCGCGTCGCGTATGCCGTTGGTGATGCGTGTGTATTCTTTGTCCACGTCTTTTATGCCGATAACGTTGCCGTTATTGTCGACGCCTACGTATACCACGCCTCCGTCTGTGTTGGCAAACGCTATTACCTCTTTGTATATGTCTTCGGTAAATTGCGATTTGAATTCTATGCTCTCGGTCTCGAATTCCATTGCTTGCCCTCCCGCACGCGTGCGCTTACCGCGCCGCTTGCTCGCTTTTTACTTATATTATACTCAAAAAATTCACTTTGTCAATGATTAATGAGTGAATTTTCACTTTTCAGAGTGAATTTTCACTTTTTAGGGTGAATTTTTAGTGTTTTGAAGTGAAAGTAGCACGAGCGATCAGGGAATAGGTAGCGGAATGATATGCCGCGTATTGCAGTCGTAAAGAAATTATATATGATACGTAAGGTCAAGCAGCCGAAGGCCGCCGGACGTAAATAGTATAAAGCAATCAAAAACCCCGCTATAGGTCGATTAACGGCTTATAGCGGGGTTTTTATGCGATATTAAACGAGTCAGTTGGCGGCGGGTGCTGAAGGTTCGATATAAGGTTCGACGGCGGCGATAAGGTCGTCTTTAATGCCTTCGACGACGCGCAGGATATCGGGATCGAAATGCGTGCCGCTTTCGGAGAATATTATCTCAAGCGCCTTTTTCGGGGGTATGGCGTCTTTATACACGCGCACCGAGATAAGCGCGTCGTAAACGTCCGCTATAGCCATTATCCTTGCGGCGATAGGTATTTCTTCGCCTTTAAGGCGGGAAGGATAACCTGTTCCGTCCCAACGCTCGTGGTGAGAAACGGCGATCTCTTCTGCCGTTTTCAAAAATTCCACGTCGTTCATACCGGCGAAAAGCTCGTTGATAAGCTTGCCGCCGACGGTCGTGTGGATCTTCATCTTGTCGAACTCTTCGGGCGTCAAGCGGGCGGGTTTAAGAAGGATAGTGTCGGACACGACTATCTTCCCGACGTCGTGCAAAGGTGCGGCGTTTTCCATCATGTCGATGACTTTATCGGTCATTATGTATCGGTACTTCTCTTCTTGTTGCATTGCCGCCGCTATCATTTTAACGAACTTTTTCGTGCGCATGACGTGTTCGCCGGTACTAAGGTCACGCGTTTCGATGAGGTTGGCGAGGATATCGATTATCCTGTTCTGCATTTCGTTGCGCGTTTCCATTTCCTGCCGTATCTTTTTAGAGAGGTCGGTCTGCTTGTTGAGCATTCTGCCGTTGCGGTTGGTTATGCCCGTGACGAGCAAAACTATCGCTATTATGCCGAACAGCAGCGGCAACGTGTAGTGCGTGAACAGTTCGAGCATTCTTTTCGGCGTCGCTATCGCAAGGCGGTTGGCAAATATCTTGGCCTCTTCGTCGGTCAGCATTCCCTTTATGAAGTTGCGGTCGGGCGAGCCGAAAAAGAAACTGCCGTATATGCTTACGGGAACGAGTAACAGCGTGAGTACCAACACGATGCGGCTCATTCTCTTATGATATCGGTACTGCGCCGCAAGTAGCGGAGGGACCGCCATCAATATCGTCGCGTGGAACGAAAGCGATACGCATATAAACCCTATGCCGATGAAAATGCTGCCGATTATTAGATAACGGAACCAGTCGCGTTCGGCTACCGATCGGCTCTTTTTCATTATTTTGTCGTTGATAAGATATATGGCTATCGGAATGCAGAAAAGCACGGTCGTAGTGAGCATGCTTATCACCATTATTTCCGTCTGCACCGAAAATATCCCGAATGCGTTGAATACTATCGACAAAACGGATAGTATCGCAAGAGCTCCCAGACATTTCAAGTTGAAAATGTTGGCGTCCTTTTCGGCTTCGATATATATTCGGGAATACTCGGTTTCGTATATCTCGTTGTCGATCTCTTTTTTCATGTATGATACCCCGATGGATAATTAACAATTAACAATTCGCAATTTTCAGGCTCGGTCGTGAAATCGCATTCCGCCCTGCAAGCCTTCGGGCGGCGATTTCTCGGCAAAAATATAAATTAGCGTATAATTATAATTTATATAATAACACGCGCGCAAAATCTATTATAACACATTTATTTTTAAAATCAACATTTTTTATCGCTTTTTTTAAAATCGGAAGGATATTTTCTGCCGCGGCACAGTTTGACTATACTGTATAGCGGCCGCGTTTTTGATGTGAAAGCTTGTGTTCATGAGCCGTCAAATGCGGTCTTGTAAAAACTGAAAAGTCGGGCTATAGTTCAATTAAACGGCATTTTTTGTGATTTGCCGCATATTACGGCGGCCGAAAAAGGCGATGAGCGGTTGTTTAAAAGGGCGATAAAAAAAGCGGCTGTCGCAAGTGAGCTTGCGACAGCCGCGGCGTAGATAAATCGGCGTTAAATTTCGTTCTTCATATGGCGCTTGTTGTTGTACATCATATAGTCTGCCCGCTCGAAAACGGCGGCGACGTTTCTGTCGTTATGCATGAATTTCGCCATACCGCAAGCGGCGGTAACCTCGCCTATAGCTGCGTTTTCGGCGTTTTTCCTGTTTATCTCTTCAAACAGAGCGTCCACGTTTTCGTAATCGTTTCCGCGGGCGACCACGACGAATTCGTCGCCGCCGACTCTGAAGACCGGACTGTGTTTGAAGACGTTGCATATTATCTTGCAGGCGCTTTTGATGTACTGGTCGCCGGCAACGTGGCCGTGGTTGTCGTTTACGGCTTTGAGCCCGTTGACGTCGAAAACGATTATTGCGAAATCGACGGGCTCGTTTTCGTCGATCATGTGGTTCAGATTGGCCTCGACGTCGATATAAGCGTGCTTGTTCTTTACGCCGGTGAGCGCGTCCATATCGGCTTTACGGCGGGCTAACGAAAGGTTGTGCTGATAGTCGAGCTCGCGTTTCATACGCGCGTCGATATTACTGATACCGACTATGAGCTTGGGCCCGTCCTTTTCCTCTATGGCCGCGGCTTTTAAGTGAACGTAAACGGGTACGCCTTTAAGCATCAGTCTGTAATCGATGGAGAAAACGCCCGACTCTTTGGTGTCTTTAAGTACGTTTTCTTTCGTGAAGGCGGTGATGAAACGGTCTACGTCTTCGAGATAAACGCTGCGCATGGCGTTTTCGCGCGACAGCCTGAAAAAGTCCTTGCCGGTATTGGTGATTCCGAGCGTTTCGTAATCTTTCGTGGAACCGTACACGCTGTATTCTTCGGTTTTGGGATCGACCGTATAAATGCAGATATAGTTGCCGGATAACGCCATTATCCTCGAATAAGTGGTGCGTTCTTCCTTGTCGCGTTCCATTGCTTCCTGCTCTTTCATCTGCGCGTCGACGTTGCTTATGCCGATAATTATATGCTTGTCGTCGTTTTTAAGGCGCGACGCTTTCATATTGACGTAAGAGGATTCTCCGTTTGAAAGCAGCCTGTAAGTTAATGTGAACATGCCGTGAGAGTTTATCTTTTCGAGTATGTTTTCTTTAGTGAACGACGACAGGAATATGTCGAGGTCGGCTTTGTCGATAACGTCTTGCGCGTCGTTGCGGCTACGGTTGAAAAAGTCCGTTTCGCGGCGCTCGATAGCCAAACTTTCCTCGGAATTGCCCGAACTGTATTCGATAAACTCGTCGGTTTCAACGTTGACGTAATATATATAGGCGTAATCTTTCGAGAGGGCGCTCGCGATACGCGAGTAGGTGAGACTTTCCTTTTTGGCCGCTTCGTAAGCCTCTTTGCTCTTTTCGGACTCGCGGCGGTATTTTTCCATTTCGGAAACGTCGATGCACATTCCGAGCAGTCGCAACTTGCCCGTGGCGTCGGTAAACTTCATCTTGGTCGTTTGGAAACGGTGTTCGACGCCCTTTGAGTCGACGTATTCTTCTTCGTAAAAATACGGCCCGTTCATTTCGAGCGCCTTTTTGTCGTACGCTACGAACGACTCCGCCATATTGCGGTCGTACAGCTCGTAGTCGGTAAGCCCTACCACTTCTTCGGTCGATTTTTTGCCGACGTGTTTTGCAAACGTATCGTTGCAGGCAAGGTATTTGCCCGTTTCTATCTCTTTATAGAATGTCAGCGCGGGTATATTGTTTAATAATACCGTGAGCGATTTTGTAAGCTCGGCTATCTTCTTGGCGGAGTCGGCCTCTTTATAAAGGCGGGCGTTTTCCGTCGTGACCGCGCTTACGCGTTTTTCGGCGGCTATAGTTTCCTCGACGTAAAGACACAATTCTTCCGCCATTTTTTTGATGGCGTCGGCAAGGGACTCTATCTCGTCATTCGTTTTTATTTCGGGCGGCTGATACTTAAAGACTACTTCGCCGTTTTCCGTGCGCGCGCCTTCGGCAAATTCCGTGGCGCTTTTTTCTATGGACTTAAGAGGATCGATAATGCGCCGTCTGAATAACGTCAGGATTATTATCCCGAATACGAACAGCGCCGCTATTATCAATGCGGCGGTCACCGTAACGGAAAAGGCTATCGTCGAGTAAAGATTTTGTATATCTATGTCGGCGCAGATAAGGGCTACCGTCTCGCCGTCGGAAGTTTTTAGCGCCTTGCACGCCGTATAGTATTCGCCGTAACCCGACGTTTCCTTAAAATAATTGATACCGTCGGCTTTCCAATAGGAACTGTATTTTTTGAGTTCTTCGACCGTGTATTCGTCAGTAGTCTCCAATAAGCCCATATCGTCTTCTCCCGCCGCTCTTTCGGCGTCGCTCGTTGCGGAGATGACGTTTATCATCAAAGCGTTGTCGGGATCGGGTATGACGAGGTACAAAAATCGAAGATCGAAATCATCGACCATTCCGTTCAGAAGCTCTTGCAATTCGTTATATTTTTCCGATTTTACTTTCGTATTTACGCATCGTTGAAGATCGTCGGCGTCGGTGTTGTGCTCAACGTAGTGTATCACCTCGTTCAATCTGGAATTGTACTGCGAATACAGCGTTCCCGATATTATAAGATACAGCATTAAAGACGTGGCAACGCAAAGCGTAAAAAATACCGCGCCCATGGTCGCCAAAACACGTTTTAATAGCGGTTTTTTCAATCGGTTGTCGTCGTTTTGTCTGAATTTTTTCATATTTCACTTGATTTTGCCGTAAAGGCGCCGTCGTAATAGTCGATCGTTTTCCGTTTTTTAAAGCTTTTGACTCGCATGGGTAAAAAAACGGGCAAAAAAAACCGTCGCTCGCAAAACTACGCACAACGGTGGTTAAACATATCAGTCAACCGAAAAAGCGCTTTACGACACTTTTTACGATTAAAAACAAGAAGATGTGCAACTGGCTGCCAGTTAAGGCCCTCTAGCTTTGCGTCGCCGAGTTTCCTCGGGTTTGCTAAATATTTAATTGAAGCCCGCTTTTTTAACGGTACATTGATTATATAACTATATCGTTTGAATGTCAACCTTTTTAATATATTTTATTCGATTTTAATAAAAGTTGTCAACTAAAACTACGAAAATATGCAATTATGCGCTTAAAAAGGGCGATATTCGTTATTTTGTGCGTTTTGACGGGCGTAATAAAACCGTTTCACCTATAACAGCGGCGAAACGGCTGACAAATTTTTCGTAAACAAAAAGATTCCTTCAAGCAGACTACGAAAGAAAAAACAAACTTAAAAGCCAAATATTTCGGCTTTTATCGATCCGAAAGTCACAAGCTGAAAGATTTAGTAAAGACACTTATCGGAAAATCAAGCCGAAAGCGCGGCAAAACGCCGCGGTCATATATCGGCTACGATAAAGTCAGTTTTTACGATGTTCTTCGCGGATAAAGTCGGCGTAAGCGAGAATACGCGCTTTGTTGTATTCCGACATCGAATTGTAAGCGCCAAGGAGCTGCTTTAAGCCGGGATCCCTGACGGAGGAACAATCGATGTTCGCTTGCTTTTCTTCAATGCGCGCCTTGGGCGTATAGTCGGTGAAACCGAGCATTTCGTCCGCGGAGACGTTGAAATAATTTGCGCAAGCAACGATAGCGCCTTCAGTCGGTTCGGACTGCGCGTTGACCCACTTGGATACGGCTCTTTGAGAGAAGCCGATGTGTTTGGCGAGACACATTTGAGTAGTGCCGCTTTCTTTCATCAATTCACGTAATACTTTTGAGAAGCTCATACGCATATTTTATAATAATTTTTTGAAATTGTCAATAGATAGAACAAGATTTTTCAAATTTTTTGTCGGAAATATTTATGAAATAAAGGTGCAAAAATCGTGATGATCCTTGAAAAACAGCGAAAAATCGAATTGATCAACTTTATTTATAACTTGTTTTTGCACCTTTTAATTCTTGTTTTTGCACCTTTTAATTCTTGAAAAATTATTTAAAATTTGCACGGCGGGCGCGGTATTTCGGCGTACGATTGTACGACTGAGGCGCACTTTTTTTGATTTTTCGGTAAGTTTGAGATATAAAAAAGCAGGCGTTTAAGTCGTCGCGCTTTGCCCGAAAACACAAAAAAACCGAAAAAACAGAAAATTAAAGGGGCGAAAGGTTTGCTTGAATTTTTGCGATGTGTTATACTTGAAAAGTAAAGTTTGAGTTAAAAGACAGGGAGGCGGCCGTGAAAGATAAGATAAACGTGATATTTGTTTGTCTCGGGAACATTTGCCGCTCTCCGATGGCGGAATTTTTGTTCAAAAAGATGACTAAAAGTAAAGGCTACGTTATTTCTTCCGCCGCCACGAGTTACGAAGAGGAAGGTTCACCCCTTCACTACGGAACGCGAAGGATACTCGATAGGCTCGGCATAGAATATTCGGGCTTTTCGGCGCACAGGCTGACGAAAGCCGAGTGCGACGATGCCGATTATCTTATCGGAATGGAGCAAAGTAATCTAAGCGGGATAAAACGTATCTGCGGAAGGGAAAACGAATATAAGGTGCATAGGCTTTTGGACTTTACCGACTTTCCGCACGATATAGCCGATCCTTGGTACACTCACGATTTCGATACGACGTATCGGGAGATATCTCTCGGGCTTACGGCATTTTTGAAGGCGACGGAGGGGGAAAAATGAAAATTTACGCAATAAGCGATCTGCATCTGTCGACCACGACCGAAAAGCCTATGAATATTTTCGGCAGGAATTGGGATAATTACGTCGAAAAGATCTTCGCCGACTGGAACGAAAAAGTGACCGACGACGACGTGGTGCTCATCGCCGGCGACATAAGTTGGGCTATGACGCTCGAAGACGCCATCACAGACTTAAAACCGGTGTTCGATCTTAAAGGCAAAAAGGTGTTCATACGCGGCAACCACGATTATTGGTGGAAAAGCCTTTCGAGGATACGCGCGGCGTTTCCGGAAAACTGCTACGTTTTGCAGAACGACGCCGTTAAAATAGGTAACGTCGTCCTTTGCGGCAGCAGGGGCTGGACGGTCGAAGGCGCTTCGGAGTTCACGCAGGAAGACAAAAAACTGTATCTGCGCGAAAACGAGAGATTGAAACTTGCTCTTCGCGCCGCTTCGCTTTTAAGGGAAGAAGGCGACAAGCTTATTGTAATGATACATTATCCGCCGTTCAACGTAAGAAGAGAGCCTTCTCTTTATACCGAACTGTTTGAAAGCCACGGCGTAGATAAGGTCGTGTACGGTCACCTTCACGGCAAGGACTGCAAAGCCGACTTAAGACTTGAAAAAAACGGCGTGGAATACTTTCTTACCTCGTGCGACCAGGTGGATAACAAGCTTACGGTGATATTATGAGCTACGAAAAGGACAACGAACGATTCCTTGATATTTTAAGCTCGTATCTCAATTTTTACGAGGACGATATTAAAAAGGAAGACGTTCTGGCCGTCTCGTCGGTGGGCGTGGACGAAAAAACGGCGTTCGCGCTTCTAATTGCCGAGCGTTTCGGCGTGGACACGGGCGGAAAAGACAGAAAATTTTTCAACGATTATTTCCTTTTATCGATAGAAAAATTAAACGTTTCCGACTACTATTCGGACGAATTTTTCAAACTTAAATTGTGCGATAATCGCGTTATAGGGGACTTTTTGCTGTCAAAAATGACCTATCCAGCTTACCGCGGGTTCGTAAGAGACGACTTTTTGTATTTAAAAGACGGGCGAGTGATACCGCGGATAGGTTTTTTCGATAAAGACTATGTCTACCCCGCCGTTTCGCAAGGCGGCAGAGAGTGGATGACGCTTCTTCCCAACGAGATCAATTCGCAGAAAAAATATATCGACGAGGCTTTCGGCAAAGTCGCCGCGTACGGGCTGGGACTCGGGTACTACGCTTTGAAGGTCGCGTTAAAAGACAGCGTTACGTCCGTCACCGTCGTAGATATCGATAACAGCGTTATAGACCTGTTTTCAAAAGAAATACTGCCGCAATTCCCTTTAAAAGCGAGAAACAAAATAAAGCTCGTGAACGCCGACGCGCTCGGGTTTTCAAAGGGGCTCAAAGCGGGCGACTTCGACTATATCTACGTCGACGTCTGGCACGACGTTTCGGACGCCGTAGGTCTTATAAAGGCTTTCAAAGCCGTCGAAAAATACTGCCCGACGGCGAGATACGGTTACTGGATAGAAGATACGGTAAGATACTATCTTGCCGACGAAACTTGATTTTTACGGGATAGGATAAAATGAGAAAATATTTGTTACCCGAAAGCGGGAATTTTTACAAAGCAAATTTACATTGTCACTCCACCGTTTCGGACGGAAAGCTTTCGCCGAAAGAGCTTAAAGACCTTTACAAAAGCCGCGGGTATTCGATAATCGCGTACACCGATCACGACGTTCTGATATCTCACGACGACCTTAACGACGAAAACTTTTTGGCGCTCCACGGTTACGAAATGGAAGTGACCGAAGATAAGCCGCTCGATTTCCGTTTTTTAAAGACGTGTCATATGTGCCTGATCGCGCTCGATAAGGACAATATGACGCAGGTCTGTTGGCACAGGAGCAAATACCTTTTCGGCAACGCCGCAAAGTATAAGGATAAAGTGGTCTTCGACGAATCAAAGCCCGATTTCGAACGCGTTTATTCGCCCGAATGTATCAACGAAATAGTCAAAGCGGCGCACGAACACGGGTTTTTCATTACATATAATCACCCGCGTTGGTCGCTTGAAAGATACCCCGACTATATGAGTTACGACGGCTTCGACGCTATGGAGATCCTGAACGGTACGAGCTTTATGGGCGGGTTCCCCGATCTTAACGACGGCGTTTACGACGATATGTTGACTAAAGGCAAAAAGCTTTACTGCATAGCCACCGACGATAACCACAACTTCTGGCCGCCCGAACACGCGCTGTGCGCGTCTTTTTGCGGGTTCGTTATGATAAAAGCCGATAAACTCGAGTATTCCGCCGTGACTTCCGCACTGAAAAACGGTGAATTTTATTGTTCGCGCGGGCCGGAAATATACGAGCTATACGTCGAAGACGGATTCGTTCACGTCAGATTTTCGCCGTGCAAAACGGCTGCGCTATCGTGCGCCAACAGAAGGACTTTCTGCGTAGGCGCAAAAAACGACTCCGAATATATAGACCAAGCGACGTTCCCGCTCACGGAGGGCGACGGCTACTTCCGCATAACTATCACCGACGATAAGGGGAAAAGCGCTTATACGAATGCGTACTTTATATAATGATATACCGCGTTGCGGTATGATATATGGGCTATTTAACACTTTTTCTTGTTAGCACAAGAAAAAGTCGTTAGGACTGTAGGTCGTGAGCGGCTAAACGGTCGAAATCAATCCGACCTACCGCTCTCGGCGTAAATATATTAACATTTTTTCTCGTTAGCACGAGAAAAAATCGTTAGGACTGTAGGTCGTGAGGCGTTTTACGGTCGAAATCAATCCGACCTACGCCTCTCGGCTTGATTATATAGGATATAAACGATGTTGCCGCTACACGGCAAACGATGTTGTCGGGCGTTTGCCGACCAAACGCTGTTTCCGACAAACGATGTTACCGCATACGCGGTAAACGATATTGCGCGATAATTTCGCGCAAACTGCGGTCGTAAAGAAATTATTAACACTTTTTCTTGTTGGCACAAGAAAAAGTCGTTAGGACTTGTGGTCGTGAGCGGCTAAACGGTCGAAATCAATTCGACCTACCGCTCTCGGAGTAAATATATAAAATGGTAATTATATACGACTTTGTGTTATGCCTGCCCATAGTAGGGGTATGTGGCACGAAGTGCCGAAAGGGGTTGTCTATATATAAAGTTGGCAAACAAAGACTGCTCGACCGATAGCGTAAAATTGCGTAGCAATTCCGGTCGACTATTGCAAATCGATAATTGTTGTAGGCAAAAGGGCTGTGAAAAAAATCGCGTTAATCCACCTATAGGTCGATTAACGCGATTTTTTTATTGTTTTGGTTTCGGTTTTTTGAAGGTGAATATCAGATAGACGGAGCAAGCTGCGGCGACTAATACGTTCACGCCTATCATAACGGGTATCCACCACGGGAAGTTGAGTTTCGGAACCGCCGTTATTATCGGCACGTTGTTTTCTTCGGCGTTATAGGCGGCGTTCACGGCGAGGGCGTTGAGCCACATATACGTCACGTCCTTTGCCGCGCGGCGCAAATTCTTCTTATAAGTATTCGACGACGTTTCGTACAGAAACTTGCCGTTGTCGGTGGCGCCGTCCATCCGGATATCCCCGCCGACGCGGAGCATCTGATCGGCGTTCATATAGATCCGATGGTCGGCGTAATCGGTCAAGAACGCGCCTTTAAAGCCCCATTCGTTTCTGACGAGTTCTGTCAAAAGCGTAGATTCCGCCCGTCCATACGGCGCCTATGCGCCCGTAAGAGGTCATTATGGCCGTTGCACCGCATTCTTTTACGGCTATTTCGAAGGGGCGGACGTAAGTTTCTCTTAAAGCCTGTTCGGTGGTGAAGGTGTACGTACCGTCTCTGCCGCTTTCCTGCTTTCGTAAAAAAACGCCTTTGATTTTTTTAAGCGTAATAAAACCCGCCGTCCCAAATCGGAAGGGAAGGCGGGCATACGCTTTTATTGGCAGGATAGGTCGTCACTTTAAAATATTTCTCGATCTTAAGTAGAAAACGGAAGCGAAGACGTGTGGCACTGCCGCGCCGAGTGCGGCTATCGCGGGTATTATTGCGAAAGACTTTATCGAGCAGGCGGGGTTGCCGCTGCAATAGATGGGCAATATATCCGAACCGCTCATGGAAAGCGCCGTTATAAACGCCGCTATCAGTACGCCTGCCTCTATCACCAGTAAAGCCGCGGATACCACGTTAAAAAACTGCTTTTTGAGTGCGAGCGTGAGTATTTGGGAAGCGAGAACGGGTAAGAGCATTATCGCCGAAATAACGGTGAAAACGCCGAGCGTCTTAATATATTTCGCCGCGTAATAATAAAAGGGTACGGCTATGTCGCCGTAAGCTTTGTCTGCCGACGAATAATTGCCGGAAAACGCCGCAAAGAGCGTGTTAAAGCCCGAAAAGCTCACTTCGTAATCTTTGATGTCGGTATTGTATATCCCCGCCCATTTGACGAAGAAAGTCAATACGGCCACCGCGATAAGACCTATGCCGATATAGGTGTAAAGGTTGAGCTTTTTGTTTGCGTTTTTGAATTTTTCGAGTTTCTGAGCGGCTATGATAGCCTCTTTTGTCTTTTTGTTTGCCATGATAGACTCCTTATTTCGTTACGTAATATTTGAGCGAAGAATAATCTTCGATGAGCGAAAGTTCGTCCACTTTCATAGTTAAAAACGTTATCGTTTCGACGGTATCGTAATCTATCTCGTCGCCGTTGTAGGCGTAGATGCGAATGTCGGTCTTTTCGGCGCTATCGAGCTTTCCCTTCAAATGCACCCACGTTTTTTCAACGCTGTCCTCGCTCTGGTTGCGGGGCTCGGGGATAGTGCCGTCGTAGTCGAGCAGAAAGCCGATTATCGTGTCCTTCCCGCAGGTGCAGCCGAATCCCGAAGAGCATTTGCGCACGCCGCAGATATACCTTTTGCCGTCCACGTCAATCAGTTCGTAGGTAAAGCAATCGAGTTCGACGTTCTTTTTGACGTACTGCTCGGGGTAATACTGCATATTGGTCATCACGAGGAAAAACGTCTGCTCGTTGAGAACGTATCCCTCGTCGCCCCCGCACGCGGCGAGGGGAAGCACCGAAAACGCTGTCAGTGCGGCGATAAGCGCCGTAATTATACGCTTAACGGCTTTCGTCGGGCGTTTGTTTTTTGGTGAAAGCGGTACGTTCATACGCGTTTTGCTCCTTTTATCATACCTGCGAGGAAAAAGCCCGCAAAAGTCACTATGTCGGCTATTACGATGGTCGGCCCGACGGGCGTTTTCAGTAAAATGGACGCCAATATGCCCGTTATCGAGCATACGACCGATATGACCGCCGAGGCTATCGTCACCGACAAAAAGTTTTTGAATACCCGCATCGCCGACAGCGCCGGAAAGATTATGAGCGCCGATATAAGTAGAGAGCCTACGAGTTTCATCGCAAGCACTATGACTATCGCCGTTACTATCGCGATAACGAGGTTATATGCGTCCGACTTTACGCCCGTGGCTTTTGAAAAGCTTTCGTCGAAGGTGACGGCGAAGATCTTGTTGTAAAAAATGGTGTAAATGACTACCACCGCGACGGAAATGCCCGCGCACAGCCAGACTTCGAAATTGGTCAAAGTAAGTATTGACATGGAGCCGAAAAGCGTCGTGCAGACGTCCGCCGACACGTTCGACGAGGTGGGAAAGACGTTCATAAGCAGATAACCTATCGCGAGCGCGCCGACCGATATCATTGCCACCGCGGCGTCGCCTTTAATTTTGGCGTTGCGCCCCGATTTTAATAGAAGCACCGCGCAGACTATCGTAACGGGCATGGCAAGGAGCATTTCGTTGGTTATCCCGACTATCGCCGCGACCGCCATAGCGCCGAAAGCAACGTGTGAAAGCCCGTCGCCGATAAAGGAAAACCGCCTTAATACGAGCGTTACCCCAAGCAGCGAAGAACATAGGGCTATAAGCGTTCCCACGATGAGCGCGTATCTTACGAACGGAAATTGAAAATAGGCGAAAAATTCAGTCATATTTCTCCTCCGTTACGGCTAAAAATCGTTTGCCCGCCGCGCTTTGTAAGTATTCGTCGGTACTGCCGAAAAAGACGTTTCCGGCAACGTGAAGTATCTTGTTCGCGTACTTTATCGCCGCGCCGACGTCGTGCGAGATCATTATTATCGCCGTGCCGCCGTCGTTGAGCTCCTTTATCGTTTCGTACATCTCGGCAGTGACTTTCGGATCGAGCCCCGAAACGGGTTCGTCGAGAAGAATAAGCTTTTCGGTCGCACAGAGCGCGCGCGCCAAAAGTACGCGTTGCTGTTGCCCGCCCGAAAGCTCCTTGTACGAACGCTTTTCAAAGCTCGTGACGCCCATTTTCCGCATATTTTCGCGGGCGAGGCGCTTTTCCTCTTTGCTGTAAAAGGGGCGCATACCCATTTTTGAAAGACAGCCCGATAAGACCACTTCCCACACCGACGCGGGGAAATCCTTTTGCACCACCGTCTGCTGCGGCAGATAGCCTATCTCGTTCTTTTTCAAACCTTCGCCGAAGGTTATCTTGCCAAAAAGCGGCTTGATAAGACCTAAAACGGTCTTCATCAAAGTCGATTTGCCCGAGCCGTTTTCGCCGACTATGGCAAGATAATCTCCCGCGTCCACTTGGAAGGAAAGGTCTTTCACGACTACGTTGTTTTCATAGCCGAGCGATAAGTTTTCACACGTTAAAAGTGCCATTTTTTCTCCGTTTACAGTGCGGCGAAAAGCCGCTTTTCTGCCGTTACTTTACGCGAGCGCCGTCGCTAAAACGGTAAGATTATCTCTCATTACCGAAAGATAATTTTTGCCGTCGTCGTAAAGCCGTTTGGTAGCCGACTGCAAGGAGTCGAGCTTTAATATAGTCTGATTCTTGTTTGCGGTGTTTTCCTTGACGGTGCGGGCTATCTTGCCGTCGGAACTTTCCGTCGTGAAGATATAATTAAGCCCCAATTCGTCGACTTTACCAGCAAGGAAGATTATCGTATCGAAACTTGCTTCCGTTTCGGCCGAGCAGCCGGAAAACGCCGCGTAATAGCTTAAACCGTAATCGTCCGCAAGGTAGCGGAAAGGGAACCTGTCGGCAAAAAGAAGAGTTTTATTGGTCGCGTTATTCGTTGCGGCAACGTATTCCTCGTCGAGCGCGGCAAGCTTTGCGTTGTACGAGGCGGCGTTAGCTTTGAATTTTTCGGCGCGTTCGGCGTCGAGAGAAGACAAGACTTTTTCTATTTCCGTAATAAATAACTGCGCGTTTTTCAAAGACAGCCAGACGTGTTCGTCGTATTCCGTTTCTTCTTCGTCGTGCTCGTCTTCGTGTTCGTGTTCGTGCTCTTCCATACCCTCGACGTGTTCTTCCTCTTTGGCGTTGTCGCCGAGGACTTCGAGAAGATTGATAGTCTTCATATTTTTGTTTGTGGCGTTTCTCATAGCTCCGTCCACCCAGCCGTCCGACTCGCCGCCGACGTATATGAACAGGTCGCATACGGCTATGGTCGCCATGTCGGCAACGGTGGGTTGATAACTGTGAAGATCGGCGCCGCTGTCAAGTAATAAAGTCAGCTTGTAATCGTCTTTTCCGTCGCCGAGAACGTTTACCACCCAATCGTATTCGGGGAATATCGTGGCGACTATTTTCAGCCTTTTGTTTTCGTTTTCGCCTTCGCACGCGGTAAGCGCCGAAACGGCGGTCGCCGCAAGGCATACGGCGAGAAATATTGTCAATATTTTTTTCATTATAACGATGATTTCCTTTTCTTTAAGATTATTTATTTTTTTCTTATATAACAAGAATAAGTCGTAATATCGCAGACCGCGAACCGCAGACCGCTAATGGTCGGGCTACCTGACGGTCGCCGTCATATTAAATAGACAACCCCTTTCGTCGGCGTTGCCGACACCTACCCCTACTATTGGGCAGGCTTAACATAAGCTGCCGCATAAAATCCGCAATTTCAATAGTCGAGCGCAAATTTTGATAGTTCTCAAAATTTGCATAACAGCGTTGCGCGTAATATCCGATTCAATAAAAAAACAAGGGAGAAGATCCGATCGTTTGCGTTTTTTTGGATATAACGCAAAAATCCCGCGCGCGCTGAAGTGAGTAAGGCGACACGGTGGCTCTCTTGTTTTTTAAGGTTATTCAATTAAGCAGTTTTATTTTCAGTTCTGTGAGCGTTGCCAAACGAACGGCGGCGATATCGCGACTATCCGAAAACCTTATAAGATCGTCGGCTCGGGCGATGAAGGTAGCCTTTTCCGCGGGTTTGACGCTCTTTGAGATGGAACCGACGGCTTCGAGGCTGTGACAGACGGGGCAGTCTTCACCTACGCAGTCGTGGTTGGCCTCGACCGTTACGAAAACTTGCGAAAAAAGTACGGCGGTGACAAACAGTGCCGATAAAACTATGATAGCCGTCTTTTTTGCTTTCATATCCGCCGTCCTCCTTAAATTAATACTAAATTAATATCGTTATTAAATATAGCACAGTCGTTCGGCGTTGTCAACAATAATGTTTGAAAAAGCCCGAAAAACCGCCGCTCGTAAAAAAAACGGCGCCCGAGGACGGTTTTAACTTGCCTCGGGAGCTTAAAGTATCGTATAAAATTATTCGTTATTAAGTTTGATCTCCGGCTCTTCTTCGTCGAAAGTTTCGGCACGCGTCTTTTTTTTCGGAACGAATATCGCATTGAGCACGCAAGCTATTATTGCCGCGCCCAAGATAACGTCTACGCCTATCCAGAGGATATCGACCAGCGTCGAATGGGCTTCGGCGTTTATCTTTACGCTCTGTTTCTGCGTGTTCGTATCGATGAAGGTATACAGAATGTTTTTTTGCGGGCGTACAGTTTTTCCGGGCGTAATTTTGCCCGCCGCGGGCGGTTTTTGCGGCGTTTTCCGCTCCGATGAGAAAAAAAGTCGACGATGATTGACAAGTCGATCGAAAAGTAGTAAAATTATTTTAAGTAAGTCGTTTCAAGCGGAGGAATTATGAAAAACAACGATAAATTGCTGTATCAGGGCCATGCGAGCGTCAGGATAGTCACCGTCGAAAAGAAAGTTATCTATATCGATCCGTTCGCGGGTAAAGGCTACGATCTCGCCGCCGACCTTATTTTGGTGACTCACGCGCATTTCGATCACTGCGCCGTCGGAATGGTACGGCAAAGGCCCGATTGCAGGATAATATCTTTCAGGGACGCGCTCGAGGGCGGCGGGCATAAGTCGTTCGATCTCGGCTATGTAAAAGTCGAGTCCGTCGAGGCGGGGAACAATAAAAACCATTCCATAGACGAATGCGTCGGCTTTATCCTTACGCTTCCAAGCGGCGTTACTTTGTACTTTTCGGGCGATACGTCGAAAGTCGGGCAAATGGAGAGCCTTGCCGAAAAGAATATCGATTACGCCTTTTTCTGCTGCGACGGCGTTTACAATATGAACGGAGCCGAAGCCGCCGAGTGCGCAAGGCTCGTCAAAGCCAAACACAATATCCCGTACCACGTTATCGCCACCGATTCGGGTAAGATATTCGATTTCGACGCCGCCGAAAGATTCACCGCGCCGAATTTACTTTTGATCGAGCCGAAAGAAACGATAATTTTAGAGAAAAGTTGACCTATAAGCCCGTTATCGGCGATAATTAACGAACGATCGCACGTTGCGGAACGATATACCGCCGGCAAGCAAAACGATGTTGCCGTTACACGGCAAACGATATTGTCGGGCGTTTGCCGACCAAACGCCGTTTCCGACAAACGATGTTACCGCATACGCGGTAAACGATATTGCGCGAAAATTTCGCGCAAACTGCGGTCGTAATTGATTATATAGGATATAAACGATGTTGCCGTTACACGGCAAACGATATTGTCGGGCGTTTGCCGACCAAACGCCGTTTCCGACAAACGATGTTACCGCGTTCGCGGTAAACGATATTGCGCGAAAATTTC
>JAFZXN010000029.1 GCA_017616695.1 Clostridia bacterium
GAGATCGCCGTAGGTATCCATTAAGAATTCTTCTACGGTCTCTTTCTCGGTAGCGAGATCCATTATGTCGTTTACGGTGATGTCAAGCGTATTGACGAGCGGCTTGTAACTTGCGAGCGGCTCTTCAAGACCGAGGTATTCGCCTACCACGTCGTTAACAGACAACGTGCCGTAAGTGTCTCTTGCAAATTCTTCGGCGTCTTTGTCACCGGTGATAAGATCGGCTATCTGCTGTACGGTTATGCCGAGCGTAGCTTTAACGGCCTTATTGTCGAGTATCTCTTCGGGTACGAAACTGTCGAGGAGCTCGTCTAAAGCGCCGCCGATAGTCATATCGCCGTAGATATTCATCAGATACTGCTCGAAATCGATGTCTTCGTCGACTATCGCGTTGTAGAATTCTTCGATCCAGATCCTGTTGAACGTTCTGTCGATAAAGTCGTTTGCGACTATTTCGTTATAAGTATCGTCGTCGTCGAGGATCATTCTGATAAGTTCGCCTGCGATATCTCCGACGTTGAGGTCGCCGTAAATACCCATGAGGAATTCTTCGATACGCTCTTCGCCGGTCGCAACGTCGAGGATATCGTTAATCTTAACGTCGAGGGTATTGACGAGCGGTTTATAACTTGCGAGCGGTTCTTCGAGGTCGAGGAACTGACCGATACCGTCGTTGATCGTAAGGTCGCCGTACAGATATCTGACGAAATCGACGAAGTTGGGTTCTTCGCCTTCGTTTACGGCAAACAGCTTATAGAGCCTGTTGACGCTTACTTTGTCGAGCGTAGCCGCAACGAACTTATTATTAAGGATATCTTCGGGTACGAAGTCGTCGAGAAGTTCTATGCAGAATCCGCGGAGCGTCATCGTGCCGTAAATACCGAGCAGGTATTTGGCGAGTTTGGTCTTTCCGACAACGGTATCGTCGTTGAAGGGGTTAGCGCCGAAGAAGTGCGGAGCGCCGCTTGCGCCGCCGCCGGTAGTTTCTTCGGGTTTAACGGCCTCGTAGAATTCACGAACGATTATGTCGTTGAAAGTTCTGTCGATAAAGTCGTTTGCAAGGATCTTTTCATAGAGTTCGTCGTCGTTAAGGGCCATCTTCAAGAATCCGCCGATAATGTCGCCGACGGTGAGATCGCCGTAAGCGCCGAGGAAGAAGTCTTCGGTGGTCATATCGCCCGTGATAACGTCGATGATATCGCCTATCTTGATGCCGAGAGTCGCTTTAACGAACTTGTTGCTTGCGAGCGGTTCTTCAAGATTGAGGAACTGGCCGATGCAATCGTCTATGGTGAGGTTGCCGTAAACGGACTTGACGAACGCAGTCGCTTCAAGGTCGCCGTTTACAAGGTCGTAGATCTGCTGTACGGTTATATCGAGCGTAGCTTCGATAGCCTTGTTGTTAAGGATATCTTCGGGTACGAACGCTTCGAGAATTTCGTTCAAAGCTCCGCCGAGCGTCATCGAACCGTAAACGCTCATCAAGTAGTCGCCGAGAGTGTCGATATCGACTATCGCGTTGTAAAGGTCTCTTACGACTATACCGAACGTCCTTGCGACGAAGTCGTTTGCAAGGATATCGTCGTAAGTTTCGTCACCGAGAGCAAGTTTCATGAAGTCGCCTACGATATCGCCTATGGTAAGGTCGCCGTAGGTATCCATAAAGAACTGTTCGGGCAGGATATCTCCGTTGATAACGTCGATGATATCGCCTATCTCGATGCCGAGAGTCGCTTTAACGAACTCGTTGCTTGCGAGCGGTTCTTCAAGATTGAGGAACTGGCCGATGCAATCGTCTATGGTGAGGTTGCCGTAAACGGACTTGACGAACGCAGTCGCTTCGAGGTCGCCGTTTACAAGGTCGTAGATCTGCTGTACGGTTATATCGAGCGTAGCTTCGATAGCCTTGTTGTTAAGGATATCTTCGGGTACGAACGCTTCGAGAACGTCGTTCAACGCTCCGCCGAGAGTCATATCGCCGTAAACGCTCATCAGGTAATCCACGAGGTCGACGTTCTCGTCGGTAATGGCGTTGTAAAGGTCTCTTACGACTATACCGAACGTCCTTGCGATAAAGTCGTTTGCGAGCAAGTCGTCGTAAGCCTGTTCGCCTACGCCGTATTCAAGGAAGCTGCCGAGGATATCGCCAACGGTGAGATCGCCGTAGGTATCCATAAGCAGGTCTTCCGCGTTAAGGTCGCCCGTTATAAGATCGCAAACGTTGGCTACGGTAATATTTCTCGTTGCCTTGACGGCGCCGTTTTCGGCAATAAATTCGGGAAGTTCGACAAGGTCGAGCAGGTCGCCTACGGAAATGGTATCGTAAACTTCCTTGACGGTCTTATCGCCCGTGACCATATCTAATATATCCGCGAGCGTGGGCGCGAAGAGCTTGGTAAGTAAAGCTTTATCGTGCCAGTCGCTGTTAAAGATATCGACTATTTCGCCGATGCCGAGCGTTTCGAGAACGTCGCGGAGGATAGCGAGCAATCCGTCGCTGTCGCCGTCCATGATCATGCCGGCAAGTTCGCCTATGTTGATGTTGTAAAGTATCTCGAACGTATCGCCGAACGAGCCGTCCGATTCGTATTTGCCCGTAACGTCGTTAAGGGTAACGCTGTAATCAAAGCCTTCTGCGCCGGTGAGGATAAGGCTCATAAGTCCTTCGATCACGTCGCCGATGAGTATACCTTCGAACAGTTTGTCGAATTCGCCGTTGACGGCTTCTCTTACACTGTGGTCGAGTATCTTTTCGATCGCGGGTTTACCGGTGGGGAGAAGATCCAAAAGCTCGTCGGATTCCATACTTACGATAGTGCATATCGTCTGGAGGATATCGTTGAACTTAAGGTCGCCGTAAGCGTCGAGCAGGAATTGATCGACGGTCGTAGCGCCGGTAGCGAGATCGAATATCTGCTGTACGGTTATATCGAGCGTAGCGTCGATTATCTTATCCTGAAGAACGTTAGCGGGTACGAATTCGTCGAGAAGTTCTCCTATCGCGCCGCGGATAGTCATCGTTCCGTAGATATTCATCAGATAATCCACGAGGTCGATATCCGCGTCGATAATAGCCTCGAACAGTTCTCTTATAACTATATCGAACGTTCTGTCGACAAAGTCGTTCGCCGCGATCTTGTCGTAGAGCTCGTCGCTGAGAACGAGTTTAAGTATAGCGCCGACGGTATCGCCTATGGTAAGGTCACCGTAAACGCTCATAAGGAAGTCTAAGACTTCGAGGTCGCCCGTTATAAGGTCGCAAACGTCGCCGACGGTTATGACCTTGCTGGCGTTGATAAACGGATTGTTGTTTATCTCGTCGGGGAGACCGAACGGAGCAAGAACGTCGCCTACGGAAATGGTGCCGTAAACGTTCTTGACAGTCTCTTTGCCCGTGAACATATCGATTATATCGGCGATCGACGGAGCAAACAGCTTATCGTAAAGCGGTTCGCCGTGCCAATCGGTGGAGAATATATCGACTATTTCGCTTATCTGCAAGGTATCGAGAATAGCGTGGATAAGTTCAAACAGAGCTTCGTCGCCGTCTCTTATCATTACGAAGAGTTCGCCGAGGTCTACGTTATAAACTTCTTCAAAGGTATCGCCGAAATCGCCGTCCGATTCGTATCTGCCGGTCACGTCGTTGAAAGTAACGCTGTAGTTGAATTCGGAACCTTCGAGCAAGGTGTTAAGTAAGCCGTCGAACAAATCGCCTACGAGAATACCGCTCAAAAGATTGTCTATCTCGCCGTGGAAAGCTTCGGTCAGTTTATGGTCGAGTATCTTTTCGACGGCGGGCTTGGCGGTAATGAGCGCGTCGAGAGTTTCCTGCGCGTCAAGACCGGCGATCTCGCAGATGGATTCGTAAACGTCGCCGAACGTAAGCTGGCCGTAAACGTCGTCGAGAAGATCGAGTACCGTGTAGTCGTCAGACGTTACGGAGTCGTATATCCTTCTTACTGAGAGCTCGTCGAGAGTTGCCGAAAGGAGCTTGTTGTCGTTGAGATCGTTATAAGCGTCTTCGCCGAGAGCCATCTTCAACAAACCGCCCACGAGGTCTCTCGGGGTGACGTCGCCGTAAGCGCCGATAAGGTAACCCGCCGTATCGAAGCTCGGATCGGTGATCATGGAGTAAATGTCGCCTATCTTAAGACCGAGCGTAGCTGCGACGGCCTTGTTGGCTTTGACGTTGTCAGGCAGGAACTGCGCGACCGCGTCGCCTACGGTGTAGTCGCCGAAGCGGTCGATTATATCCTGACCGAGGTCTTTTTCGCCCGTAGCGTAGTCGTAAATGTCGCCTACAGTCGTATTGAGAGCTTCGGCTATAACTACGTTGTCGAGAACGTCCTGCGGGAGAACGTATTTAAGTCCGTCGTAGAAAGATATCGTTCCGAACAGATCCTTAACGGTCTTTTCGCCCTTGATAAGGTCGACGATGTCGCCGATGGTCGGAGCAAAGAGTTTATCAAGGATAGGCGTGCCGTGCCAATCGGTGGTAACGAGGTCGGCTATGTCGCCGAGAGATATGTTGGCAACGCGGTCGAGGATATCCTGAACGGGATCTTTTTCGCCCGTAGCGTAGTCGTAAATGTCGCCCACGGTTATTGAAAGCAACGTCTTAACGACGTTCATATCGCGATAATCCTTGGGGATAGCGTACTTGAATCCGTCGTACAAAGAGATCGTTCCGAACAGATCCTTAACGGTCTTTTCACCCTTGATAAGGTCGATAACGTCGTTGATCGTCGGAGCAAAGAGTTTCTGCAAAATGACGGTATCGTGCCACTCTTCGATTATTACGTCGACGATATCGCCGAGCTGGAATTCACCGAAACGATTCTGCAACGAAACGAGTATGCCTTCATCGCTCGTAGCGTAGTCGTAAATGTCGCCTACCGTTACGGAAAGAACTTCCTTAAGGAACTTCAATTGACGCTTTTCCGGCGAGAAGAAATACTTGAGCGCGTCGAAGAGCGAGATATCTCCGTATACGTCTTTGATAGTCTTATCGCCGAGAGCTATGTCGAGTATGTCGGCAAGCGTCGGAGCGCAGATCTTGACAGCGAGATCGGTATCGTGCCAATCGGTGGTGATAAGATCGGCTATCTCGGCTATCTGTACGGTATCGAGCATTTCGTGTACGAAATCGAGAACGCCGTTCTCTTTTTCGAGCATTTCCATAACGGAAGGAACGCTCAGGTTGTAAATATGCTCGAACACGCCGGCAAACGAACCGTCGGATTCGTATTTGTCTTCGTCGGCGTTATACGTTACGCTGTAACGGAATTCTTCGCTGTCGACGTCGAGGTCGTACAGTAACTTATAGATAAGTTCTCCGAATACGTCGCCGAAGAGAACGTTGTTCCACAAAACGGAAACGTCGTCCACTATGGAGTTTACGGTATGATCGAGTATCTTGTTGACGGCCCTGTCGCCCGTAATGAGCTTGTCGATGAGCGCGTCGGGATCGAGGTCGGCTATAACGCAAACGGTCTCGTAGAGATCGCGGAGCTTGAGCTCGCCGTAAACGGCCTTCAAGAACTCGCCGGCAGTGATCTCGCCCTTAACGAGATCGTGGATAAGCTGTACGGTGATATTGTCGAGCGTAGCTGCTATGATCGTGGTGTCGTAGAGTTTATTGAACGTCTCGTCGCCGAGAACGGCTTTCAACGGCCCGCCGATTATATCGTTGAGCGAAAGTTCGCCGTAAACGCCGAGGAGTATGCCTTCGGCAGTCGAAGGATCGGCTATCATGTCGCAGATATCGGCAACGGTGATGTTACCGGTCGCTTTGAACGCGCCGTTTTCCGCAACTATTTCGGGAAGCGGCAACAACTCGAACACGTCGCCGAGAGCTATATCGCCAAAGAGATCCTTTACGTTTTCTCTGCCGACGAAGAGTTTGACCAATCCGCCGAGAGTGTTGTCGTAAAGTTTTTCAAACAAAGTCTTTTCGTTGAGCGATGCGGCGGCAAAGTCGATTATCGTGCCTATCTGAATACCGTCGAGGGTATCGATAACGAAGTCGAGAACGCCGTTTTCGGTGTCGAGCATTTCCTTGATACCGGGTACGCTGAGATTGTAAACGTTCTCTATCGCCTTACCGAAAGTACCGGTGACTTCGTATTTTCCCGTTTCATTATTATATATAGAGTCGTAGTGGAACCCGTCGATTTTTTCGACTATAGCGGCAACGAGGCCTTCGAATATATCGCCGAAGAGTATGTCGTTCCACAAAATGGCAACGCCTTCGTCTTTGATATCTTTAAGCTTGTGGTCGATGACCTTTTCGACTGCGGGTTTAGCCGTTATGAGCTTGCCGAGAAGTTCTTCGGAATCGAGCCCCGCTATAGTGCAGACGGATTCGTATATCCCGCGGAGAGTAAGGTCGCCGTATACGTCGAACAGGAAATCCACGGGGCTTGCGCCTTTGACGAGATCGTAAACGCGCTGTACGGTGATATTGTCGAGCGTTGCGGCAACGAGATCGGTGCCGTAAAGCTTATCGAAAGTATCCTGACCGAAGAATTCCTGAATAACGCCGTTAATTATATCGCCGAGCGTCAGGTCTTTATAAAGGTCTACGAGGAAGGTTTCGAGATCCACGTTCTTCTTCAAAAGATCGTAAATGTTCTGAACGGTGATACCCAAGGTCTTTTCGAGGAATCTGTTCTGCATCAGCTTGTCGTAGAACTCGTCGCCGACGAGAACTCTTGCAAATTCTTCGAAGACGTCTTCAAGAGTCATCGTGCCGTAGTGGCCGAGACCGAACGTGCTGATACCGAGTTCGCGTTTGATGATACGATAAAGTTCGTCAACGGTCACGGTGTACGTTTCCGCAACGACGGCGTTCGCCGCAAGTTTATCGTAAAGCTCGTCGCCGAGGATAGCTTTGGCAAGGTCGGCAAATATGCTTTCGAGCGTGAGTGGGCAATATTTTTCAACGAAGAGATCTTCAAGCTTTTCGGTCGTGAAACCGCCGTCAAGCAAGATGCAGATGTCTCTGACGGTTATGGAGAACGTCGCCTCTACGAGACCGTTTCCGGAAACGAGTTCGGGAAGCGTCACGAAGGAGAATGCATCGCCTATCGAAATGGTTCCGAACAGGCTTTCAACGGTAACGCCGTCTTTCCCGAGAACGAGGCTTATCACGTCTTTGATACGGGGAGCGAGAGCTTTGGCAAGGAATTGCTGCTCTTCCCAATCGGAATAGAAGATACCGGCAACGTCACCGAGTCTGGTGTCGCCGAGCACCTGATAAACGATATCCCAAACGTCGCCGCCTTCAACGAAGTCGATAATGTCGCCTACGGAAACGTTGGCAACGTTGGTCAAAAGTTCGGGCAGCACGTCGGACTCGATAGTCCAGGTGCCGTCGTCGTTCATAACTGCGGACAGCTTGTCGCCGCCGACTTTATTGATGACGAAACCGAGAACGTCGCCAAGGAGAATGGCGCGTATCTCTTCTTCCGCCGCTATCTTGACTTTGCCGTCTTCAACGGTTATCCTGTCTGCGGTGAAGTTCAAAAGAAGATCGGTAATGTTTTTGAGGTCGCCGGAAAGCGCAACGCCTTTTTCGGTCTCGATTATTTCGGAATCGATAGCCTTGAGCGCGTCGTTGACAACGTCTTCGAGCTGCGGCGCAAACGTTATAAGATTGCCGAGCGAGAGATAGGCTTTGAAGTTCTCGTAAAGGTCGTAATCTTTATTGATGGTTTCGACTATCTTGCTCGAAAGGAACTTATCGGCAAAACCGTTATAGAATCCGTCTCTTTCGTATCTTGCGTCGGCGTCGTCATAAGAATAACCGAGCGGAGACGCCAAAAGATCGGCCCAGATCTTATCTTCGCCGAATATCTTGGTCGCAAGGTCTACGAGTAACGGATTGTCAACGAAATACAACGTTATTGCGGCGGCAGCGCCTACGCCGTAAACGACGTACTGAATGGTCTTGGGAAGAGCGTTGAGCATCTTCATGGCCTTATCGCTGAGCCAGGACGCGTTACCGACGTTGTCGATTATTTCGCCGATGGGTATATTGAGGACGATCCTCGAAAGCTCGCCGAGCGTTTCTTCAAGCGCACCGGTAAGGTAAACTTCGCCGTCTTCGTAGGCAAACAGGCCTTCGGCAAGGTCGAACGTACCGAGCAAGCTGTAAATAACGTCGCCTGCGGTAAGTTTCTTGATATCTTCAACGACGTCGTATCCGCTGTTCGGATCGAGACTTGCGGCTATCTTCCACAGTTCAACGTCGAGGAAGGCGCTGAAACCGTCGGTGACGTGCTTGTCGTCTTTATGCCAAATGGGATCTTCGTCGGTCTTGGTGTAACCGAAGATAGAACCGTATATCTCGCCTAAAGTCACGTCTCCGATAATGGCTCTGACGGATTCGGCAAGGTCGCCCGCTCTGATAGCGGCGATAACGTCGCTTATCTTAACGTCGAGAATAACGCCGAGAGCCTTAAAGTCGACTTTCCAGTCGCCGTTTTCGTCCTTTTCCACGCCGAACATCGAACCGAAATCAACGTGGCCCAATCTCTTGTCGAGGAGGTCGAGTATGGAATCGAACGAATAGTCGTTGGTGAGGAAATCGTCGATCGTGAAATCCAAAGCGGCGTCGAGCAGCGCGTTGCTGTGGAGGAAATCCATCACGCTGTCGGGAAGGATTATCTCGAGGATATCGCCCAAAGTGATGTTTCCTACGTAGTACTCAACGTTTTCAAGCAAGTTGGGAATGATCCCTTCCGTGCCGTCTTTCAAGATGTCGTTGACGGTTATGCTTCCGAGGCCTTGTACGAGACCGGGCAATTCGTCGGTATCCATCACCGTTTCCAAAATGGTGAGAATGGACATATCGCCGATAGTCGATCTGACTATCTCGAGAACGTCGCCGTCGGCGTCGAGAACGTCGGCAAGGTCAAAGTCGGCGATAAGAGCCAACAGACCTTTCGCGCGCGTAGTGCACTCGTCGTCTTCATACCAGTAACCGTCGTCGCCTTTCGTGTAGCCGAACAGATAACCCAATTCGAGCTTTTCCGCAAAGTTATCGAGCGTAAGCTGATAAGTACCGTCTTTCTTCTCGAAAAGATCGGCAAGGCAAAGGTCTCCGACTACCTTAAGATACTGGTCGAGAGTCTTTCCGAGTTCGGTGTCCTTACCTACGAGGGTGGTCACTATGTCGGAAATAGGTCTCGTCCCGAGATCTCTCAACCCGCCTTCGAACAACTCTTCGGCAACGTCCGCCCCGTTGAGAATGTCAACGACAGATTTAAGGCTGACGTTAGCGATGAGATCGAGCGCCGCGGGCGCGTCGTCTTTGACGCTGTATGTATACTCGTGCTTGTCTTCATCGTACGTAGCGGTAAATACGCTCGGCAACAAAGAACCGAGTTTCAACCCTTTCAACGCCGTCATCAGGCCCATCTCTTTGGTCGTCGCGTCGGAGTTTAAAAGCTCGTACAACGTGTAGTCGGCGAGTTGGACCTGCGCTTCAGGCGAAAGCAACTCGTCGAGAGATTTGCCCGTCATCGAAGGAAGAAGAACGTACAACGCTCTGACTTTGATGTTGTCGAGCAAGTCGTTGCTACCCTTCAATATGCTCAAGATGGAAATGCTCTTTAAAGCGTTAAGATCCTCTTCCTTGGCATTGGTAGTATCAATGCCGGCTTTGTCGAGGATCTTCACGATGTCGAGACCGTATTCCTTCTCCAAGCGGTCGAAAGTGAATTGGTCGGGATCTTTCGTCGCTCGGACGATGAGCTCGGCAAATTCTTCGAGTGTGTAGTCGTCAAGTTCGGACTGCGTCTGAAGGCCCTTGCCGGCCATCGTCATCGGTCTGACGTTCTGGTAAGCCCAGTACACAGGACCGACGTAAGCGATCACGAAACCTAACACAAATGCTAATAGTCTTCTTAAAAATCCGCTCATGTTTTCTCTCCTGAAATTTTCATTGAGTTTGTGCCCGAAGGCACGCGTAATATTTAAGCTTTTATATTATATATTTTTTCCCGTCAAATGTCAATAGCAATTTCAAAGTTTTTTAATATAATTTTTAACAATTTTTTCAAGTTTCTAATGATTTTTGCCTCCCGTTGCCTGATTTTTTCAAAAAAAGTGGGGCTATAAGTCGATTATCGCCACTTTTTTCCGATCAAACAGGCGGCTGTTTCAAAAAAATCGGGCGAAAAAATTTTTTTATAATTTTTCTTAAAAAATCTTTTCGCCGACAAAATTTTGGCCTTAAATACGCCTATAAGTCGATAAAATGACTTTTTGCGATTATCGTAATATCTTTTTTCCCCTCCCGCCGCGGTCGCCGTTTTTTGCCGACCGCGGCCGTTTTCACCATCTTTTCAAACGCTTTCAAAGCGCCTTTTTTCAGCCCGCCGACGATGCTTTATATATAATAATGAATGCGTTTCAAACCGCCTTTTTCACCCGTTTTTAACCCTGTCCGACCGCCCTTTTGCACCCTTTGAAAGCGCCTTTCGTTGCCGTCCACAACCGTTTTACCCTATTTTCAAGCCCCGTCTGAACGCCGTTTTCCAGCCCGCTGCCGGTATTTAAATATAATAACGAGTGCGTTCCATGTCGCTTTCCCGCCCGTTTTCAACCGTAGTCGATTCTCTCCCACACCTTTAAAAAAGCCGCCTTATTTTACCGATCGCCCGCCCGTTTTTATCTGCCAAATAGCAACGCTCCGTCTTTTATTACCGCCGCTGCCGCGCCGTATTTTATACGCGCATTTCCGCCTTCCGCATAAAAATTTAAACGGCAAAAAGACGATAAGCCTTTATCCGCCTGCGTTTTACGTCGGACGATACGCAAAACCCTCGGATAAAAATCAAATTTTTGAATAAAATAAAAAAATAACGCAAAAAACAGTTGACAGAAGTAATAATATTTAATATAATAGTTAGGCATTTAGCGTCGCGGAGTAGAGCAGTCTGGTAGCTCGTCGGGCTCATAACCCGGAGGTCGTGTGGTTCGAATCCCACCTCCGCAACCAGTTTTGCTTTGTGTGGCGGCGTAGCTTAGTTGGTTATAGCGGCCGGTTCATACCCGGCAGGTCGTTGGTTCGAATCCGACCGCCGCTACCAAATTAAATATATACGATCGGCCCCTTGGTCAAGCGGTTAAGACATCGCCCTTTCACGGCGGTAACACGAGTTCGAGTCTCGTAGGGGTCACCAGACAAGTTAAAGGCGAACCCGTTTCCATTAGGAGACGGATTCGCTTTTATCGTTTATTTGAAAAACAGATAATATAATGAAATCGGTTAACTTTAACCGATTTTTTTATTAAAATTATAAAAAATATTTCTAATATGACAGATATTGTCATTATTAAGTGTTAAAATTGATTTGAAAAATTAATTTAGGGAGAATTATATATGTTAAAATCAATTACAATTGAAAGTTGGGATTGTTCTTTAAGACAAGCAAATGGAAATCCTGCGGCAAAAAAACTCACTTTGCGCAGCAACGGTCACGTTATTTTCGTCGAAAAAGACTTTGGCGATAAGGAAAACACTTCGATAATTACGCACAAAACGTTTGATAAAGAAGGCGTTAGAAAATTACTCGATAAAGCAGAGAAACTTTTTACACCCGCTATTTTATCGACCGATATTAAAACTTGGTTTTGTGACGCGTGTCCCGATATGATAACGTTAAAAAAAGAGAACGGCGAAGTGATTTACGGACAATTAAATTATTTGACTTACGAGTTAAACGAAGTCGTTGGTTTTTATGACGATATAGAAAAATCGCTTAACTTTAACGTAGATCTTACGTTTGAAAACGAGTCAAACAACTAAATATAAAAAGCGGGGAACGAAACTCATATTTTCGTTCCCCGCTTTGCCGTTTTATCGGCTTACGACAAACCGCCGCTTACAATTCTTATCGCGGTTGCCCTATGGATTCAACGGATAAACTTGCATTTGAAAACCTTAAAACAATGTAATTAAAAATTTTATAGTTTTCTACAAAAATTTTCAGTAGACGTTTGACTTTATTTTTTATTTCGGGTATGAGCCATATTAATATAATTGACAGTTTCGGCGGTTTAAACGTTATTTGTTATGGGGTAGTCGCTCGTTTCTTCATAATAATACGAATAATCAATGCCTTTCATAAATATTTCACGGTCATCGATCTTGTCGGTAAGCGCGGCATAAAGCAATTCTTTTATCCGAGAGCTGTCCGTAACGCTTGCTTTCATAGCGTCAAGATAATCTTTTTTGTTTATTTTACTCCAATCGACACATTTTTTCAAATTCTTTTTAAATATCAGATCAAGCCAAATCCTTGTACTTCTGCCGTTGCCTTCCATAAACGGGTGAGCAACGTTCATTTCAACGTATTTGTTTACGATCTCGTCAAAAGTAGTCTCGGGCATAGAGCCCACAGTTTTCAATGTGTTGTCCAAATACATGGCGGGCGCAAACGCAAAACCGCCTTTTGATATGTTTGCCGTACGTATCTGCCCCGCAAACGGGTATAATCCGCCGAAAAGATAAGAGTGTATCTGTACCAAGCCCTTGACCGTGCCGACTTCGACTAAATCAAGCATTTCGCTTTCAAAAAGCGCATAAGCCTTTTGCTTACTTTTAGCGTCGACAGTATCGTCGGAATTTGTAAACCATTTGATAAACCCCGAACTGACTTTCGCGGGGAACTCGCTTGCAAGTAAAACTATGCCGTCCGCGTCCAAAACGTCGCTTAAACGCCTTTTGCCGTCCGGCGCTTGCAGTTTCAACTGGGTAGTGACACTAACCACTTGACTGCCTTGCTTTTTTAATTTGTCTTTCAGATATTTCCAATAGTTGCGGTTTTTTACGTAAGAACTCTCGCCGCGAATAGCAGAAATAACGTCTAACACGCTGAACCGCCATTTTGCGGACGACTCGTCCCAAACGGCGCGGATCACTGTGTCGTTAAAAAACCTGATCGATATTTTACTCATAACTCTTATTCCCTATCCGCTTTTATACTCCAAACAGTTAACGGGCCCGGGCGGTTTTTTGAAAAAATCGGTACTATTTTCGTGAGGGTGATTTTTTCTATTGCCACCTTTTTATTATAGCATAATCGACAAAAAATCGCAATCAAGATTTTTGTTAAAGCTTCCGTCTTTTATAATAATTTATAGGAAAACCGTAAACCGTGACGCATATCGTGGGTAAGATTATTTTATATCTTTACTATATAACCAAAACGACCTTCGGCAAACCGAAAGCGGACAGATCAAATAAAAATAGCGCTATAAATTTATGATTTATGTAAAATGCCGAAAACGTTTTCGGTTTTCTTCTGTTTCGATCGCCGTAAAGTATCAACGCAGCAAAAAGCGAACAAAACAGAAAACCGCTCGTTAATCAAGCTCGTTGCGATCGAGGTCGTCAGGCTCGGCGCTTAACGTTTGCGTTTTTTGCGGGGCGGTTATTTCGTCTATCTCTCTTTCGATGGGGATAATACTTTTTAAAAACACGATATACGTCAGATCTCTGATTAAAAATGCGACAACGACGATCGCAAGGCACAACAAATAATTGACGTAACTTATATGCGCTAACGCGTAATAAACGCTTAACGCCGCGCTTACGATGCAGGATACCGTCATAACTATCCGCGAACGCTTTGAAAAAGCCGAATATTTATCGAATAATTTCAAATTAAGGCCGTACTTTTCGTCGGAAACGAGCATAGCCCTTGCGGTTTCGTCGAGAGCTTTTTTCTTTTTCTCAAACGGGCGAAGAGCGAAATGTTCGGCAAGGAACGAACCTATCAAAAGCAGCGACAACAAGTATCTTAAAAAACTTTGGGCAAACCATCTTATATCAATCGCCGCCGACACAACGGCGACTGCCGCCGACACGGCAAGAACTATGAGAAATCTCTTTTTCGACGTTTTTTTCAGCCGCTTTACCTCATTCAACAGATCGTAAGACGGGTAAACGTATAACGTAAACTCGTCTTTTTCGCCTGATGACCATCTTATCTCGTGCGACGTATCTATCCCCACGGTTTGTCTTGCGGCGATATTCAGATCCCGCGCCTCGCTTGAATGTTTCCTCGAAAAAACGGCGATCACTATCAAGCGCATGACGATAACGCTTACGAACAAAACGCTCGCCACCGAAAAAATATCGCGATAAAAAAACATAGCGACAACGTTCATGATCACGAAGACGACCGAGCCCGCCGAAAATGCGAAAAACGACCAACTTATATCTTTTATTTCAGCGTTTTTATACGCGGCGAGTTTCTTGCGGTATTCGACGACTTCTACAGGCTCGCCTTCGGCGGCTGGTCGCCGTATAAGCCTTCTTACTCTCACGAAAAACGATACCGAGACTGCGACGAAAGCCACAACGCAACCCAAAGCGGCCAAGTATAAAATAAGACTTCCCCAATAAGACGCGGTCAATACCGGCGAAAGCCCTCCGCCGCCCATATCTTGTTCGGGATCGCCATGCCGCCCGTAATAAGAACTCAAAACCGCCCCGACAATTAATAACGAAGCAAGAAAAGCCGCCGCAATATACGCCGCCGCCCCTACTATGGGAAGAACTATTCTCGCAACGTACAGCGAGCGTAATTTCTTTTTTTCTTTACCGTCGGTCATCGCCGCGGCGTATTTAACGAACGACATAAACCACCTCGAACCCGTTCAACGTAATTGACGTTATAATATAATCGCCTTTAAAACCCTTAATAAACCGCTATCGTGATATCACGGTATCAACGATATTATAATATCATAAACGTTCGATCGATTCAAGTGAAGGAAAGAAGATTTTTACCGATCCCGCAAAAATCCGATAATTAGCGTGCGTTTTACCTCTTTCGGCGGCAGTAACGCCCGCTTTTTTCATTATTACCGTCGCGCACAATGATATAAATCGTTATAAAATTCAATATATTATAAAAAAATCGGTAAATTGTTGCCGAATATCGTTTGATAATTTTAAATTATTATGATAAAATAATATTCGGTGATTTTTTGCGTGACGTTCACAAATCATTACCGCAAATATTTTCGGTTCCTAAAAAAACCGGAGGCGATCAAATGGAAGCAAAAAACAAGTTTATCACATTTATACGCAAAACGGAACAAACGACCATAGTCCGCGCCATAAGGAGCGGTTTGGTGAATATGATCCCCGTGCTTACGATAGGTGCGTTCGCGCTCATTATAAAGACCTTGCCTATCGACGGGTACCAGAAGTTTATCAACACCTTTGCAAACGGGTTCATTTACAGCCTGTTCGACCTTATTTATTCCGCAACGTTCGGCGTGTTGTCCGTTTACATGACGTTTTCGATAAGCCGTTCGTTTATGAAGATAAAAGCCGATCAGCAGTCGGTGCACGGCGGCGCGATAATCGCGGCGATACTTGCGTTTTTCATACTCGCAGGCGCATATCTGCCCGATTTCAATACGGACAACATGGGCCCGAAGTCTATGTTCCTTGCCATATTGACGGGGCTTGGCGCGTCGTATTTATATATGACGTTTGAAAAGCTGCTCCGCAACCGCACGCACAGCCTGTTCTCCGCCGGCGCCGACAGGGAATTCAACAGAATGTTGACGTCGTTTTTCCCGATAGTTATAGTCGCCGTCATTTTTGCTCTTTTCAATCAGCTTGTAATGGCGATATTCGACACTGATTCTTTCCGTACCCTTCTTGCCGACACGTTCGACGCCATCTTCAAGAACCTCCCCAACGGGTTTTTCAAAGGTTTCTTCTTCGTATTTATGTCGTCTTTTCTGTGGTTTTTCGGTATCCACGGCAGCGACACGCTCGAAGAAGTCATGCAGACGCATTTTGCCGTCAATCTTGAAACCAACCGGGCGGCTGTCGAGGCGGGGCTTCCGGCAACGGAGATCATTACCAAAGAATTTTTCGATTGTTTCGTGCTTATCGGCGGATGCGGCGCCGCTATCTGCTTACTGATAGCCATACTCGTTTCCTCACGTAACCGCGCGCACCGCGGGCTCGGATATACGGCGGCATTCCCGATGCTTTTCAACATAAACGAACTGATGGTCTTCGGTCTGCCGATAATATTCAACCCGATAATGCTCATTCCGTTTATAACGGTACCTCTCGTATGTTATTCGGTCGCGTACGCGGCGATCGCGTCGGGCATCGTGCCGATGATAACGAGCGAGGTCGAATGGACTACGCCCATCATCTTGGGCGGGCTTAAATCCACGGGCTCGTTTGCGGGTTCGCTGTTACAGATCTTCAACGTAATACTCGGCGTTTTGATCTATTTACCGTTCGTCAAGCTTCTCGACAAGCAGGCGGAAGAGCGCCAAAAGAGCAATTACGCCGATTTTATCAAGTATTTCTGCGAGAACGAATCCGAACTTGCCACCGTCAGACTGACGGCTCAAAGCAACGTTTACGGCGACGTCGCCAAGTCGCTTTGCGCAGACTTGAAACACGTTTTAAAGAACAAGATCTCGCTTGCGTATCAGCCGCAATACAATTATGAAGGCAAATGCATCGGCGCCGAGGCGCTGTTAAGATACAACCATCATCTGCTCGGGGCCATCTATCCCCCGCTCGTAATTAAACTTGCCGATGAAGGCGGGTTCCTTCCCGATCTTGAAGAAGCCGTTTTAACGAGCGCTTTGGAAGACAGAGAAAAACTCATCGCCCGTTTCGGCAAAAACGTGCAATTGTCCGTCAACGTCACGGGGACGACGATAGTAACGCAAAGGTTTTTGCAGTTCTGCCGCAAGCTGCACGAAAACGACAAATTGAACGGGCTCGACCTTTGCGTGGAAGTTACCGAACAGGCGGCGCTTTCGTTCAGCGAAGAGTCCATCGCCGTTTTGAAGAGTTTAAGACAAATGGGCGTTTCCCTTTCCATAGACGACTTCTCTATGGGCAAAACGTCTTTGACTTACTTAAAAGACAACCTCTTTGACGAGATAAAACTCGACGGTTCGCTCGTAAAAGGTCTTTCCACTCACAAAAACTGTCGCGAGATCATTCAGTCGATAACGCAGCTCGCGTCGTCGCTCGACCTTACCGTCCTCGCCGAATACGTCGAGACGGAAGAAGAACGCAACACTCTGCACGATATCGGTTGCGATTGCTATCAGGGCTATCTGTATTCGCCCGCCGTGTTCCTCGACGAACAGAAATGATCTTTATCTGCAAGTTTCCGCCGCTACGGCGGCAACGTACGGCATATTTTACAAACAGATCGATCGGGACGGCTCCGTTCCCGATCTTTTTTTATGCACGTTGAACCTTGCTTTTCGGCGTTATTTCCCCCGCTTTATTAAAAACGCGCACGCCGTTTTTCCTTTTTTATCAAAGCCGCTTGCATTGTCGCGGGGCGTATGGTATAATCTAAATATGTTGAAAGGCGATTTTTCAAATTTAAAGAGTAAAGACGTGGTTGCCGTCGCTTTGTCGGGCGGCGCCGATTCGACCGCGCTTTTATATCTTTTGCTTGAAGAAAGCAAAAAACTCGGCGTAACCGTCAAAGCCGTTTCCGTGGAACACGGCATTCGCGGCGAATCCTCAAAAAACGACCTCGCCTTTTGCATTGAAACGTGCAAAAAACTCGGCGTGGAGATACGGACCGTATCAGTCGACGCGCCGCTTTTTGCCAAGGAAAACGGTTACTCGCTCGAACAAGCCGCCCGCATATTGCGTTATAACGCCTTTTTTGCCGCTATCGACGAGCATTTCTGCGACAAGATAGCCGTTGCCCACCACCTTAACGACAGGGCGGAGACCATTTTGTTCAATATATTCCGCGGGGCGTCGCTTAAAGGTGCCGGCGGCATGACGTCAAGCGGTTACGACGGTAAGATCGTACGTCCGCTTTTAAACGCCGCCAAAAACGATATCCTTGCCTACTTACGCGACAAAAACCTGTCGTTCGTTCAGGACGAGACCAATTTCGACGATAATTACACGAGAAACGCCCTTCGCTTGAACGTCTGTCCGGAAATAAAAAAGGTGTTCCCCAACTTTGAAAGCGCCGTCGTAAGATTTGGCGAAAGCTGCGCAAGCGACGACGAATACCTGTATTCTCTGGCAAAAGAACGCTTAAAAGAAAACGACGGCGTTTACGAGATAGACCAAACGCTCCCGTATCCGTTGTTTTCAAGAGCGGTCATTCTGTCTTTAAAGGCACTCGGAGTTACCAAAGACTATCAAAAACAGCACGTCGACGATATTTTCGCTCTTACCTTCAACCAATCGGGAAAAGAAGTCGATCTGCCGAAAAACGTGGTCGCCACCAAAATAAGAGATAAGGTCCTGATTTATAAAAAAACAGCCGATAATCGACTTATAGCCCCGTATATCTTTGGCGACGTGGCTTTCGGGAACGTGGTCTTACGGATAGAAAAAGTTTCTTTATCCGACGTGAAATTCGGCGATGGGTTATACTTTGACGCCGACAAGATACCGTCGGGTTGCGTTTTCAGACGGCGGGAAACGGGCGACGTTTTCACAAAATTCAACGGCCAGACGGTATCGTTAAAGAAATTTCTCACCGATAAAAAACTGTCTTTGCCCGAAAAACGCCAAGCCATCGTGCTCGCAAAAGAAAATATCGTCTATTTGATAGCTGATTTAGAGATTTCTTCGCTTATAAAGATTGACAAACGCACCGAAAATGTCGTAAAATTAAAGAGTAGTTCTACAAAGGAGTGAATTATGTACGCAGACCTGAAGAAAATACTTATCACGAAAGAAGAGATCGATAAACGGATCAAAGAACTTGCTGCGGAACTCGATCGCGATTACGCAGGCAAACGCCCGCTTATGGTCGCCATTTTAAAGGGCAGCATAATGTTTTACGCCGACCTTTTGCGCGCTATGAAAACGCCTGTGGAACTTGATTTTATGGCTATTTCGAGTTACGGCAACAAAACCAAGTCTTCCGGCGAAGTCAAAATGATAAAAGACCTTGACCGTTCCGTCGAAGGAAGGCACCTCGTCATCGTCGAAGATATCGTCGACAGCGGTTATACTTTGTCCTACTTAAAGAGAATGCTATATTCCCGCCACCCCGAATCGGTCAAGATATGCACGCTCCTCGATAAGTTCGAGTGCCGCGAAACTCCGTTGCAACCCGATTATAAGGGCTTTGATATCGGTAACGAATTCGTCGTCGGCTACGGGCTCGATTACGCCGAAAAGTATCGTAACCTTCCCGAAATAGGTATCCTTAAAGAAGAAATTTACAAATAATAGCTATCGGCTGTATTGCAGTATCACGCGAAAAAAGCGCCCGAAATTTATCGGGCGCTTTTTTCGTTACCTTGAGCCGCATTACAAAGCAGCTTTTTCATTGTTTCACGGTTTTTAAAAGCATTTTCTTGCGATAATCGACTTATAGGCCTACTTATTTATAAATATCCCGCTTTGCTTTTCGTGAAACGTTTTTATCTCGTACTTTCTTATACGAAACCGTATTTATCCGATTTTATACGTACATCCCGCCGTTTTTCAATATCGTTAAGTAACGAAAAACGTTTGATGATCGACTTATAGGC